>CAJUCA010000027.1 GCA_910585265.1 uncultured Oscillospiraceae bacterium
AGCACCGCGTTGTGGGTGATTTCGCCCCACTCGTTGTAGTGCGTCCAGCTGGTCACCTTCAGGCTCACGGGGCTGGTCAGGTAGTCGGTGGTGCCCAGGTAGTCCATGTGGTAGTACAGCCGGATCTGGTTCCCGTTCTCGATCAGGTTGCCCGAGCTGGTTTCCACCCCGGTGATGTTCACACTCAGCCGGTCGTTGCCGTACACGTAGCGGTAGTCCAGCCCGTTGACCTCGTGCTCCATCAGCGGCTCGAAGGTGGGGCTGGTGTAGTCCACCACGAACTGCTTCACCACAGTGCTGAAGCTGGTCACCAGGCTGCCGGTGGGCTTGTCGCCGCTGCCATTGCCGTTGCCCTGGCCGTTCCCGTTGCCGTTACCCTGGCCGTTGCTGCCGCCGCCTCCACGGCCATTGTTGGGATCGGCGTCGCCCAGCCCCGCGTCCACGTCGTGGTAGCCGTAGCCGTTCTTGGCGATCTTCCAGGTGTCCTCCACCAGCGCGCCCAGGCCGTTGTACAGGTACGCGCTGCTCTCGCCGCTGGAATTCACCCCCAGCACCATCTTGTTGGTCTCATCGTAGGTGTACTGCCCCACGGTGGTGCGCTGGCCGTTGCCGTTGTTGTTCCCGTTGCCGTTGAGCTTGCCGTACTGCTCCAGCACCAGGTTGCCCCGGCCGTCGTAGGTGTAGAGGGTGCCCTCCTTGTCGTTGCTGCTGTAGGTCTTTTGGGTGATTTGGTTGAGGTTGTTCAGCTTGTAGTCGTAGTGGACGTTGTTGCTGTTGCTCTCGTAGGTCAGGTTGCCCAGGCTGTCGTACTGGTACTCCCGCCAGGCTTTCCCGTATACCTCGTCCACCCGGGTGAGGCGGTGCAGGGCGTCATAGGTATAGGTGTTCTCGGTGGTGGCCTCGCCGGTGCCGTTGCCCCGCATATACTCATAGACCATGTTGCCGCAGTCGTCGTACTTGTAGACGTGCTTCTGCTGCTTCATGTCCTTCCGGGTGGGGTCGGTGTCGTCCACCCGCAGGAGCTGCCCGATGGAGTCGTACACATAGTCCTCCACCCAGCCGTGGGGGTACTCCATCCTCACCACGCGGCCCATGCCGTCATAGCTGTAGGCGGTGGCGCGGCCGTCCTCCTCAGTCACGGTCTTGAGCTGGCCCAGCAGGTCGTAGGCATAGTCCACCCCGGTGCCGTCCGGATAGTCGATGGAGGTCTGATTGCCCACCTCATCGTAGCCGTACTCCACCACATTGCCCTTGCGGTCAGTGACCTGGGTGATGCGCCGGAGCAGGTCCACCTCGAAGGAGGTGGTGCCGGTCCAGTCCTCCATCTCCACCAGCTCGCCCACCTTGTTGTAGCGGTAGGAAGCCTGCTTGCCCCCATTATAGTTGATCTGGGTCACAAAGTCCAGGGCATTATAGGTGTATTTTGTCTCATAACCGTCCGCGTCCTTCTTGGACACCAGGTTTCCGTTGCCGTCGTAGGTGTAGGCGGTGACGGCACCCAGGGCATTGGTCTCCTTGGTCACCAGGCCGCGGCCATCGTACTCGTAGAGGGTGATCTCCCACTCGTCTGCCTTGTCCTGGGCGTCCACCCGGTGCAGGGAGGTCTTGGTCAGGCGGCCCATGGGATCGTACTCAAACAGGGTGGAATTGCCCAAAGCGTCAATGGTTTCCACAATCCGGCCATTGGCGTCCAGCACATAGCTGGTCTTGTGGCCCGCCTTGTCTGTCTTGGAGGTCACATCGCCCCCGCCGTTGTAGGTGATGTGCTCGCTCTTGCCGTCCGGGGTGGTGGTCTTGATGAGCCGGTCCAGCGGGTCGTACTCGTAGGTGGTGACGCCGTCCGGAGTGGTCAGCTTCACCAGGTTCTGATTGCCGTCATACTCGTAGGAGGTGACATAGCCCTCGGCATCGGTGACAGTGGCTACGTCGCCACGGTCGGTGTAGGTGTAGGCCGTCACGCCGCCCTTGGCGTCGGTGGCGGTGAGCAGGCGGTCCATCTCGTCATAGGTGTATGTGGTGGAATTGCCCAGGGCGTCGGTCATCTTCACCACCCGCCCGCAGGCGTCATAGGCATAGCTGGTTTCGGCACCCTCCTCATCCACCGTCTTGATCAGGCGGCCGTCGGCGTCGAAGGTCTGGGTGGCCACGCCGCCCTCCTCATCGGTGCGCTGGGTGATCCGGTCCAGCCCGTCATAGGTATAGCGGGTGGTGTTGCCATTTCCGTCGGTGGAGGAGGTGATATTGCCGTTCCCATCGTAGGTAAAGGAGAAGGTGTACCCCTCGGGATCCACGTAACTGACGAGCTGGTTGCGGGCGTCGTAGGAGTAGGTGATGGACTTACCGTCAGCCTGCACCACCTTGGTGATGTTGCCGTTGGCGTCGTACTCCACCCGGGTCACGGCCCCCTCGGGGTCGGTGATGGAGGTCACACGGTTCAGCTTGTCGTAGGTATAGCGGGTGACGCCGCCGTCCGTGTTGGTCTCGGAGAGCAGGTTCCCGTTCTTGTCATAGACATAGGCGGCGACGCCGTCCATGGCGTTGGTTACCTTCACCAGGTTGCCCACCTTGTCATAGGCATAGGCGGTCTTGAAGCCCCGGGCGTTGGTGATCTGGGTCATGCGCCCGTCCTTGTCGTAGACGTAGGAGACCACATAGCCCTCCTCGTCCGTGACGGTGAGCACGTTGCCGTTGGCGTCATAGGTGGTGGCCACGCTGGTGCCGTCCTGATTGGTGAGGCCCACCAGCCGCCCCTTCGCGTCATACAGGAAGGTGACGGTATGGCCCATGGGATCGGCAGTGGAGGTCACCCTGCCCATGGAGTCATACACCTGGGAGGTTTTCAGCCCCAGGGCGGTGGTGGTGCTCAGCAGGTTGCCGTTGGGATCATAGGTATAGGTGGTCTTATTGCCCAGGGGATCGGTCTTGGCGGTCATGTGGCCGTCCGCGTCATACTCATAGGCCCAGACATTGCCGTTGGCGTCGGTTTCGCGGATCAGCTGGCCAATGGCGTCATAGCTCTTGGAGGTGCTGTAGTTCAGCGGATCTTTGGTGGACACCAGGCGGCCCTCGCCGTCGTAGGCATAGGTCCAGGTGTTCCCGCGGGCGTCGGTCATGCCGGTCTGCCGATCCAGCAGGTCGTAGGCGTAGACGGTCACGCCGCCCTCGGCATCGGTGACGCGGGTGAGGTTGCCGTCGCCGTCGTACTGGTAGCTGGTGGTGCCCTTCTCGGCGTCGGTGACGGAGGCCACCCGGCCCATGCTGTCATAGGCATAGCTGACCACGCCGCCCTCCGCGTCAGTGGCGGTGGCAACTTTGTTCAGGGAATTGTAGGTATAAGTGGTGACGAAGCCCATGGGGTCGGTGATGGTGAGCACGCTGCCCATGCTGTCATAGGTATAGGCCGTGACCCCGCCCATGGGATCGGTGGCGGTGAGCAGACGGCCCGCCGCGTCATAGGTGTACTTGGTGACGCCCTCCAGCTGATCGGTGGTGGAGAGCACCTGGCCGTTGGCGTCGTAGGTATAGCCCACGGTGGTGCCGTCGGCATAGGTCACCTGGGTCACCCGGCCCAGCTTGTCATAGACATACTGGGTGGCAAAGCCCCTGGCGTCGGTGGCCTTGGTGGTCCGGCCCAGGCGGTCATATTCCGTGGAGGACACCGCCTTGCCGGGGGTGACTGTCTTGGTCATCCGGCCCAGGCTGTCGTAGGTGTAGGTGGTGGTCTGCCCCTTGGCGTCGGTGGAGCTCACCAGCCGGTTCTCGGCATCGTAGGCGTAGGTGGTGGTGGCCCCGGTGCGGTCAGTCACGGAAATTAAATTCCCGTTGGCATCGTAGGTCTGGGAGGTGGATTTGCCCAGGGCGTCGGTCACCTTGGTGGTGTTGCCCACGCCGTCATAGGTATAGCGGGTGGTGCCCCCGTTGGGCGTGGTGGCGGACGACGTCCGGTTGACATTGTCATAGGAGGTTCTGGTCACGCCGCCGGCGGGGTCGGTGATGGACACCACCTGGCCGTTCCTGTTGTAGGCATACCGCCAGGTGCTGCCCGCCGCGTTCGTCATGGATACCATGCGTCCCGCCGCGTCATAGGTATAGCGGGTGGTGTTGCCGTTGGCGTCGGTGGCGGTCACCCGGTTGCCCCGGTCATCGTAGGTGTAGGTGGTCACGGCCCCCAGCGGGTCGGTGACGGATGTGATGTTGTTTTGGACGTCCCGGGTGTAGCGGGTCACATTGCCCATCCAGTCGGACTGGCTGGAGTTGAAGCCATTGCCGTCCACGGTGAAGGACTGGACGCTGCCCTGGGCGTCGGTGATCTTCACCAGCTTGCCCGCCTCGGTATACTCGTAGGCGGTGACACCGCCCTGGGCGTCGGTTACGGTGGTCAGGCGGCCCTGCTCATCGTAGGTGTACCGGGTGACATTCCCCTCGGAGTCCGTCATAGAGGTGCGGTTGCCCGCCCGGTCATAGGTATAGGTGGTCACCGCGCCGTTGGCGTCGGTAGCGGAGGTCAGGTTGCCGTCGGCATAGACAAACGTGCTGGTGTTGCCCCGGCCATCGGTGAAGCTGGTCATATGGCCATTGGCGTCATAGGTATAGCTGGCGGTGGCACCGTTGCGGTCCCGCACGGAGGTGACCATGCGGTTGCTGTCGTAGGTGAAGCTCTCCGAGGTGCCGTCCGCATAAGTTACCTGGGAGATATTCCCCGCGGCATCATGGCCGTAAGTTGTGGTATTGCCCTCCCGGTCGGTGCGGCTGGTCACCTGGTTGAGATCGTTGTAGGTGACGCGCTGGGTGCCCTGGGCATCGGTGGAGGAGAGGATGCGGCCCAGCTCGTCATAATAAATCTCCAGAAAATAGCCGTCCGTGCCGGTGCAGACGTTGTGGCGGCCATCGAAGTCATAGGTAAAATCGAAGGTGCCAAAGTCGGCGGCGTACTGATGGATTACCCGGCCCGCATCGTCATAGGTGTTTTCCACGTAGATGTCGCCCTTGAAGTTGGCCACCGTGGCCAGATAGCCATTGCCATCGTAGGTGTAGCGCAGGCTGTCCCCATCGGGGTTCTCGGCGGCGGTGAGCAGATCGCCCTCATAGGACAGGGTGACGGTGCGGCCCACGCTGTCGGTGACGGAGGCCAGGTTGCCGCTGCCGTTATAGGTGAAGGTGAAACTGCCGGTATCGCTGGACACGCTGGTGAGCTTGTCCCCGGAATAGGTAAAGCTGGACGCGTCACCATTGACATACGCGATGTACTGGATCTGCCCGTCCGGGGTGAAGCTATACCGGTTTCCGGCTTTGTCCTTCATGACATAGCTGCCGCCAGCCCACTCCAGGGAGTAGTCGCCGCAGTTGGTGTAGCTGCCGTCGAAGTCCAGGCCGAAGAACAGCTCCGTGCCCTGGGGCAGGGTCACTTGGGCATATAGGTCGCCGAATTCCAGGGCATAGGTGAAGTTGGACGTCCAGCCATTGCCCAGGCCGTAGTTCTTGTCCGCCTTGACGGATTCATAGAACCGGGTGAATTTCAGATCATTCTCCCCGTACAGGGCAAAATCCGTGTAATTCCAGGTAAAGCTGCCGGTGAGCAGATCCACCGGATCGCCGGGCATGGCCAGCTCATCGCGGATCTCTTTCAGCTCCTCGTGGCTGTCGATGCCGTCAAAGGAGTCCGCGTCACTGTTGCTGTCCACGGTCTGGAAGGCGAGAAAGCTGTTGTAAACGGAGTTTTTCTCAAGGGTGGGCGTCATGACAATGACGTAATACCCATCCTCGAACTGGTATTTCTCCGGGGAGCCGCCCTCATCGCGCACAATGCTGCCGTCCCAGAGCATAAAATTCTGGATATTCGTATCGGAACCGCGCTCCGTGAAGAACACAGATTCCTCACCCAGGACGTCACCAACATCACCCGGAACGAATTCGGAGGGCGTGGGCTCAGGATCGGGCACATCTGTGGGTTCGGGATCCGGCTCAGCCGAAGGTTCCGGAGCAGGCTCATCCGAGGGGACGGGCTCGGGCTCAGCCGAAGGCTCAGGATCCGGTTCAGCCGAAGGCTCCGCTTCCGGCGGGAGCTCCGGCCCGGCGGAGGGATTCGCCTCAGTGGGATCAGGCGTGTCAGGGGTATCCGAGCCGACGGCGGGATCGCCTGTCAAATCCTCCCCCTCTGTCTGAGCCATGGCGGACATCGCCTTTGCGGTCTCCTGGTCCCTATCCCCGCCGCCAGCGGGCAGATCCTCGTTGGGCGCAGGAGTATCGCCCTGTGTACCGCTGGCCGGAGCGGCGTCAAACTGCTGGCCCTGATAGCCGAAGGCATAGATATCCTTCATCATTTCGGCGGGACGGGTATGAGTCAGAATTGCATCATTGAGGATGCGAACCCAGGTATCCCGGTCGATATCCTCCCAGCCAACCTGCGGATCTGTATAGATATTCCCGCCAGGAATCAGAGGAGCCACATTATCCGTCACACGAATTCCATACAGGTAACCGATGCGTTCACCCAGGAAATCCTCGTCCTCATTCGGGTCGGGCGTATAGTTCAGGAGCATCGTTCCCCCAGCGGGCGGAGTGCCTTCGAGCTTGTACAGCTCCAGGCTGACCTGCTGGGATTTTTCGATCACATAGGTCAGCTGTACCCACGAGCCGGAATAGTTCAAATCCGTGGAGCGGAAAAACTGGTTTTCTTTTGTCCCATAGAGGTACTTGGAAATGGGCGCGACTGTTCGGACGCCATCCATGCGCATGACTTTGAAGGCCACAGTCTCGGGGGGGTTCCCCGTAGGAGCCCAGCGCCAGGGCCTGGGTGGGCAGAAGGCTCAGCATGAGGGCGAAGACCAGGAGCAGGGACGTCATTCTGAAGAATCTGTTTCGGCGCTTCATATGCAAACATTCCTCTCTCATAAATTTTATGTCTGTACTTCCGAATGGGACAGGCTTACTTCCACATGGGGTCCACCTCCTTCGACATCCTTCTATAAATATATATGTACTCAGGATGTCGTTTTTCGACATCATTTTCAAAAAAATTTTTCCTGAATCTTTTTTCTTTGGGGAATCATTACTAATACGCATATTATATCAGCCTGATACGGTATCCACTTCATTTCTAATATGCACTATAATTATGTCAAATAAATGAGGGGAGAAACGTCTATGACCAAGGAACAATTGAGCGCCGTGATTGGTCATAACATTCGCCGGCTCCGCCGCGCAGAGGGGTTTACACAGGCTGAATTGGCTGAAATGGTAGATCGTGACGCATCTACGGTGACGAATATCGAAGGCGGGAAGCGGCTGATCGGGGTTGACCTGTTATACAGGCTTGCGGAGGTATTTTCTGTAAGTGTAGACACACTGCTCCAGCCGAAGGAAAAATCAACCCCCTTGGCATCCATCAATAGTATGCTGACCGGTCAATCCGATGCGGCACTTGCCCATCTGGAGCCGATTATCAGGACATGGTTGTCCGAATACGGCGATCCCAAGCCGCCTGCGAGAAGAAAAAAATAGGTTTCAGGACAATGAGAAGGGGTGGAAACAGCGATGACGCGGGAAGAGGCAGCGCGATTCGAGGTATTCTACCGGGAAAATTTTGAGAAGCTTGTTGGCTACGCATACCGTTTTTTAAAGAATTGGGACGATGCGAAGGAAGTTACACAGGAGGCGTTCCTTACGGCTCTTATCAGGATTGACCGTTTCCACGCAAGCGAAAACCAGCAGGGATGGATCAAAAGTGCCATTCGGAAAAAGGCTCAGAACCTGAATAAAACAAAGGCGATCCGCAGTCAGGCGATTGTTTCAGTAAATGAAACAGCACCGTTTGCTGCGGAATATGATCGCTACAGCAATGTTGATACGCCCTTCGCCCACTGCGCCTAACTCCTGGGAGAACAGGAGTTTTTGCTTATAAAGCGCATTTTTTGGGAGGGTGAGACATACCGGGACGCCGCGGGAGAATTTGGTATGACCGAAGGTGCCTGCCGGAAGCGGGTGGAGCGCATTATCAAAAAGCTCAGAGAGCAGTGGGAGGAGGATCGTTAAAAAATAAATTAAAATTTTTCTCAAAAAAATGTCGAAAATCGGTGCCCTGAGTACATATATATAATAGGGGGGTGTAACTGTGTCTGGACAACCCGGCCTGCCAATTGGCACGCTGAAATCTATCAAAGCTTGTCCAGGGAAAAGAGAAGCCCTGCTGGGGTTTGACGTTGGGGGAAGCATCCTGGGAGCACCCGCAGCCTGTTGCTCCCAGCCTTGATTTCGACATAAGGACCTCGGTAGGGTGGTACCCGTGTCCCAAACCACTTTACTTAGGAGGGAATGCACTATGGGAGAGATTCTTTCACGTCTGCTGGTATTTCAAATTGTCTTTGATCTGATCAGCGTTACGGTCGGTGCCGGTCTCTGCTTCGGCGCGCTGAAATGGCGCCGGGGCCTTTTGACAACGACCGCGATTGCCTGGGGCTTTTTCCTGGGGCTTGTGGCGGCAATTTTTATTGCCGAGGCTGCCGGAGAGGTTGGCGCAGTACTCTGTATCCTGATTGGGACGGTCAGCCTGCCCATCCTGACCTACACATCCCCCGCCGTCAACCGGTTCGTCTTGGGGTTCCTGGTCAGCAATAAGCTGTTCTTCATGGTTGCCACGCCGCTGGCCAAGGACGGCACCATCGGCATTGAAGAGGCCATCCTGGTTCCGCTGGTGGCTGGAACGGTGGTCGGCATTGGGCTGATGGCCTGGACAAGAATGCGGGTCAGTGCGTTTGTCCTGGGCTGCACCTTTGTTGGAGCCAGCCAAATCGCCCCCATTGTCTCAGAGTGGGCGAACCGCATCCTTTTTGGGATCACCGGCGATCCTACATTTCTCTTTGACCCCATCGACCTGATTTTCGCGCTGTTCAAAATCGAGCTGACAGATTGGTGGACACTGGGTGCCATGGTTGTCTTAATGGGCTTGGGGGCCTATAAGCAGATCAAAAATATGAAGGAGAAAGGGATCCCCCTGGACACACCCCTGATCGGGTTTGAAAGTCCCACCGGCCCCAACGGGAGAATCCACACCCCCAGCGGTCATATTGATACCATGGATTGACGCGCTGGAATCATTGTGCTCAGTCCAAATGTGTGGTCTTAGCAAATTGCTGTATCAAAAGCCCAGAGCCCGAAAAGCAAACGGAAAAGGAGGTGCGGGAATGGACGAGCAGCGCAGCCCGCTGAAAAGCGAGTTGAAATTTTTAGAACGTTTGTCCATAGAAGAATTAGAGGCTCTGCTGAAACTCAGCGGTGATCCCAATGATGTTGAGCTGCTGTTCGATACAGTTGTAGAGGAGGTTGTTGCGAGGGAAAAAGAAAACCCTACAGGGCGTCTGCCGGATGTAGACGTTGCGTGGGATGAGCTCCAGGCGAGGTATCAAACTATGCCGGACACCGGGTCTCATCCGCAATTCCAAGAGCAGAGCACGGATTCCACCGCTGCGGAGCCGCTTATCCCAGTGCCGGACAAGCCCAGGCGGGCTTCTTTATCAAAGGCAGTTCGTTTGGCGGCAGTCATGGCGGCTGCGGTTGCTCTCTGTCTGGTGCTGATGGTTGGAGCCCAGGCGGCGGGGGCTGACATATTCGGTGCCCTGGCCCGGTGGACGGATGATACTTTCCATTTTGAAACCTGGTCTGCGGAGCCGACCTATTGTGAGGCTTTGCACAATACCATCCAGGAAGTATTGGATACCCAGGGCATTCTGGGCGAGTTCGCGCCAACATGGTATCCGGATGATTACGATGTGGCAAGTGTAAAAACCTCGGAGGATGCCCTGGGCCTCTCAATAGATATTACTTTATTGAATGAAGCGGGAAGCGCATTTTCCATAAGACTGGATCAGTATAGTCAGAATACTTATATTGATTCTCAAACCTTTGAAATTGATACTCAGTCTGTTGAGGAATATGAAAGCAATGGGCGGAACTTCTTCATTCTCACAAATGATGATTCTGTGATTGCATCTTGGAGTAACGGAAGGATTTTACAACGAATCTGGGGCAATTTAACAGTACAGGAGATAAAATTAATAGTCGATTCCATAGGGGGAAAATAAAATGAAAAAGCGTAGCGTTATTTCATTTAGTATCGCACTTATAATGATTATTACTATCCTCGGCAGCGCAACTGCATCGGCATCTGTTCTGAGGTCAAGTCCAACACTCAGTTCTTACGGTGTCATCATTACAAAGGGTGCAAACGCAGGAAAGATTGTCATTACCTATGATGTGCTCGCAAATTCAATTGCTGATTCCGTAGGCGTTTCTTCCATGAAAATATATAAATCGGACGGGAGCTATGTTACAACAATAAGGGCAACAAGCTTGAACGGATTTACGGACTCAGGTGTTATGAGTCACAGAAACTCTTACACCTACACCGGCACTTCGGGCACCTCTTACTATGCTGAGGTCATCGTCTTTGCCACGATTAACGGCGTAACCGACAGCCGCACAGTCAAGACGAATACTGTAGCGGCACCCTGACTATCCAAAACGCGCCCGGCCTTTTCACGAGGCCGGGCGCGTTTTGTGCTTCATCAAAGAATCTTATCCCCTTGAGCTTTTCCTGTACAGTATCATCTGACTTTATACAGGTTGGAGGTCAGGCTCCCATTCTCCCTCCACCGGCTGGACTTCTCCAGCAGCCCCGCCCGCACCAAGTCATCCAGCGCGCGCTTTACCGTGGAGCGGGACAGGCTCACCCCAGCGGCGATCGTCTTGATCCCCGGCCAGCAGGCCCCCTCCTTGTTGGCGTGATCCTTGAGGTAGATGTACACCGCCTTGGCCCGGTGGCTCAGCTCATGATCCGTGTAGATGGATTCGTAATATGCCACAGCGTCACCCTCCTTCCGAGTCCTGGGGCAGATCGTTCTGTTTTCTGGAAAAGCCGGACGCGGTCACCAGCGGATGGCCTGTCTGAGATACTTGGCCCGGATCACCGTCCCTGCTCCGCAAGGACCGCCCCCTTTGCCAGGGGCGGTCCCTTTCCTGCTCCTCCGGTTCTGCCCAGAATCTTTGAATGATGGCGTCCTCCAGCTCCTGCCGTCCGGCGTAGTACACCCTGCGCTGGCCGCGTTCCGGCATTTGATAGGTTTCCCCGAAGGTGATCCCCCAGTCCAGGAACAGCCGCAGCTTTGTCCGCATGGGGTGGGCCCCGGTTTTCATCACCACAAACTCCCCCTTGGGGATGGACTTCAGCTCGTCCGGCGTCATCAAGGCCCGCTCCGCCATCTGGAGCGACTGGCTGTTTTCCCCTTTGCTGCGGCTGATGGATCCGGACTGTACCGTGTAGCTGCCCAGGGCCCGGGAGAGCACGTCGGCGGTCTGGCTGTTGGGGGCGAAGCCGCCGAAAATCGTGCCGGCTAAGTCGGCGGGATTACTCCCGCTTTCTCGCCTAAGAACTGTACGTGACAGTTTCCCGTCATACAGCTCAAGCATTTCATCACGCTTTCGCGCGGCGCTCCAGAAAGATACTTTGGCAGTGTTTGTGGACATAGGCCATATTTGGCACATCGTCCTTGCCGCCCATAGATTTCGGGATTTTATAGAAAATCTCCCGTTCATCACTGATTTCCATGGGTAAGCCGCAGTGATAACAGCGTCCATGTTGATTCCTCCATATCTGCTTGAATTTCCCGGACAACCGTTTCATGCCATGGTTAAACTTACGCTCGGCAAAATACTGCGGTTCCAGGTAGGGATTGCCATTTGCTCTCACTCTTGTGTGACGGATAATCGGGATATTGCCCATCTGGAGCAGGTGAATGTTCTCAGCCGAAAACACCCAGTTCCGTGTACCTTTGCTGTGCCAGTATCTTGCACTAATCCATTTGCGGTTCTTTTCCGGGTGGCGGCGCTTTGCCCAGCGCCACAGCATTTCGTACAGCGTGTTGTGGACAAGCTGGAACGCATCCTTGGCGCAGACCGATTGATGATAGTTGGCCCAGCCCCGGAGTTGTTGGTTTAGCGTTCGGATTAAATCCTCCTGCTTCCATGCCTTGCCGCGCAGAAGGACTGTGTTGTGCAAGTTGGCATATAAGGCTTTTGTGGACTTTTGGGAGGGTTTGATGATGAGCTTTCCGTTGAATTTGCGGAAAGTCCAGCCCAGCATATCAAAGCCGTCATCGATATGGGTGATCAGGGTCTTTTCCTCAGACAGCTCCAACCCTCGGGTTTGCAGAAAATCACGGAGCAGAGTCTTCGCTTCCTCCGCAATTTCTTTGGTGGCGGCGGTCACGATAAAATCATCAGCATAGCGCACCAGATTAACTTTGTGGGCATTTTTGAACCGAAGGTCCACCTTGCCCAGCCGGTTGGTGTGGAAACGGTCTGCCAGAACCTTTTGCATTCCGTCCAGCGCCATGTTTGCCAGTATGGGAGAAATCACGCCGCCCTGCGGGGTACCCTCGTCAGTTGGGAACAGTTCGTTGCGGAAAATGAATCCCGCTTTCAGGAACTGCTTTAACACCGATTTGTCCATGGGGATGTTTTCAATCAGCCACTGGTGGCTGATGTGGTCGAAACACCCTTTGATGTCGCCTTCCAGCACCCACTGGGGCGCGGTTTTATGGCTGAGGGCGCCGAAGATGTGTTCACAGGCGTCCTGTGCGCACCGTCCCTTTCGGAAGCCAAAGGATTTGGTATCTGCGGTCGTTTCCGCCACCGGGTCCAGGGCCAGCGCATAGAGGGCCTGCATGGCCCTATCGTACATACAGGGGATGCCCAGTGGACGCTTCTTTTTCTTCCCCGGCTTCTCAATGTATACCCGACGAAGGGGTTTTGCCTTATAGCCTTTGTCCGTCAAAGATTTTACGCCGCGCATTTTAGCTGCTGGCGTTTTCCAAAGTTCATGGTCTACGCCCGGCGTATTTTTGCCCTTATTGGTGGTCACTTTACGCACTGCCAGGGCTTTTGCATGGTACGAGTGAGTGAGCAGATATTGCAGACGCTTCACTGTGTTCCATTTCTTTTCCTGGGTTGCCTTGGCAATCCTGGCTTGCAGCCTATTGACCTCGGCCTCCGCTTTTTTCCAGTCCATTGTTTTCCACTGGTACTCCAGCGTTTCCGCGTCCGGCAACTTCTCAGGGCTTTTACACCCCGCCGTTGAATGATTACCGTTCATAGGTTTACCTCCATTTCTTGCCATGAAATACCATGGGACAAGTCAGCGCCCTTTCGGGCCGGGGCAAAGTTTGAACCCCTATCCGCCCCATTACAGAGCGGCATTCGCTTTTTATCCCGTTCCTCTACCCTCTGCGCCATTTCTTGCCCTTGCGGGCTCGATACCTCAGCACATGACCAAGGAACGCATAGGGCTTACCACGTTCCGCATAACGAATAATTGTGTGTACTTTAGGAGCCATCTATGAGCCGGGAGGGCTGTGTCCATTTGCCTGGGATACAAGACAGTCACCCAGGCCGCCTCCGCACCTTTTGGTTTAGGCGTGTCAGCCTGATTTCGCCTATTCAACTTAACGACCCTTACGATGGTTCACATTACATTCTCCATGGCACACTTATCCTGGCAGTACGGCTGGGTTAGGCTCCCAGCTTTCCCACGTTGTCCCGCAGGTTTCCGACCCGGGCGTTACCACCCGCGCAGGCTGCGGTAGGATTACTCCAAATGGATAGAGCAGCTATGACAGCAATTCGCTACGCGACTTCGTGTCGCAGGTCCTGGCAGTTGTCCTGAATGATCTCCGAGCCCTCCTTCCCATAGTTCTTTTCCAACTGCGCCAGGGATTGGATGATGGGGAGCATAGTCAGCTTCCGGGACCGCCCCGCGCTGAACAGGGACAGCACGTCAAAGGGCGGCATGGTGCCGAACTCATCGCAGAACAGCACCACCCGGTTCTTCAGCTTGCCCCCGTTCTCGTCCGCCACGGAGAACAGCTCCCGGCTCAGGTTCTGGATCATCAGCCCCGCCATGAAGTTCTTGGTCTGATCCTCCTCGGGGAGCACCAGGAAGATGGCGGACTTCCTGCTGGCAAAGCTCTCGGCGTCGACGGGGCTGTCGAAGCAGATGGTCTGCTCCAGCTCCGTGTCCAGGAAGGCGTTCAGCCGGGACAGCACCGTGGACAGCACCGAGGCCATGGACTGCTCCGAGGTGTTCAGCGCGGCCCCGGCGAACCACCGGGCTTTGTGTTCAGGCGGGAGGCGGCCCATCAGCACCTGGAACCTGCTTTTCCCCTTGGTGTCAGACGGTTCCAGCAGATCCTGCACCAGCTTGAACACCGACACGATGTGGCGGCGTTCCCGGGGCTGGCCGTCAATCACCCTGGGCGGCAGGAACTCCGCCAGCAGCAGGATCACGGCGGTCAGGAGTCCCTCGGCGGAGTCGTAGAAGAAGGCGTTCTGCCCGAAGCTGTCCCCCTCGGGATTGATGATGGTCTTGGACAGGATTTTGGCGTACTTTTCCGCCTTGGCCCGGGCCGCCAGGTCATCCGGGTGGGCCGCCGCCTGATCCATATAGGCGTTGGCCAGGGTCAAAAAATTGAACCCGTCCGACCGGGTGGGGTTGCGCAGGTCGATGATGGACACCTGGTAGCCGTAGTACTGTTCCGCGATGGCCCCATAGTGCCGGGCCAGATCCCCCTTGGTGTCCAGGGCCAGGAAGCTCATCCCGCAGGCGCAGGCATATTCCAGGTTGGGATACAGGAAGAAGGCCGTCTTGCCCACGCCCGCCGCACCGATCATGAGGCAGTGGATATCGTCGCTGTCCACCAGGGCAGTGACCTTGCCCTTCCTGCCCTGGGAGCCCAGTACCAGCCCCTGGACTTTGGGCAGATCTTTTCCCTGCCTCCATTCAGCGGGATGGAACGGAACACGGTGGAAGGTCTTGCCGATCTCGGCGGGGGCGGCCCAGCGGGCGGTTCCGTGCTGGCCGTCGCCCACGGGCCTGGACTTGATGCTGTTCAGCGACCCCCGCCCGGAGAAAAAAGAAACGCCGCCAATGACCAGCAGGGCCAGGGCAGCTGCGATCAGGACGATGAATTGTTGGGGCATGACGCCCACCTCAATAGGGGTAGGCCATGCCATCGGGCATGATGCCGATCTGGTTCATGGGCACCGCGCCGATGGTACATTCAGGGCGTGTAACCACCCCGTTGTGCCGGAAGGCGGTGCCGCCGCCAGCGTGGGCGTACAGCTGGGGCGGCTGCTCCCGGAACCGCTCAGGGAACATCTGGACGGCGGTATCCCGGAGGATATCCAGATCCGTGGTTTTCGCGGCCCGGTAGACCTCCGCCAGCTCCTCCCCGCTGAGGGTGGGGGCAAAGCTGGGCGGCTTGCGCTGGATCATCTCCGCCCCGTGGCGGCGGCAGTAGTCACGATAGCTTCTGTTCATATTGAACCTCCTGTTCCTGTTGAAATTTCGCGCACAGATCCTCATTCCAATCCTTGTGGACGGGCACCCGCGCGCCCACTGTCAGACTTTTTTCCCGCACCACCTTCGCCAGCCGCCGTGTGGCCAACTGTCCCGCCTCATCGTTGTCCAGGCACAGGAGGACATTCTTGATGTTGGGGTACCGCTCCAGCATCCCCAGCAGGGGCTGGGAGGAGGTACCGCACAGGGCCGCATAGCTGTGCTGCTTCCAGTCGCTGTCATGGTAGAGGGAGATCAGCGACAGCATATCGATGGGGGCCTCGAACACCAGCAGGTGTCCGCTGGCACCCGGCCAGTGGAAGGCGTACCGGAAGTCGCTGCCCTCCACCGTCATGCGGAAGGGCTTCCCCTGGCTGTTTGTGCTGCGCTTATGGGCGTGGCGGGGCGTGCCGTCCTTGTCCATGCCCACGAAGACGGCGTTGTGGTATTTCTGATCCTCGTAGACCAGCCCCTGCCGGACGAAGGTGGTGAGCACCTCCCGATCCAGATGGCGGTGCTTCAGCAGGTAAGCGAACACCCGCCTGTTGTTTTCATTGGCGGGCGGCAGCTCGAAGGGCTTCTTCACTTTTTCCCGGGGCGTTGTTACCTGGGGGCAGAGCTGGCTGACGTCCTTATCCAGCAGGGCCAGCACTGCCTCCGCATAGTTCATCCCGTAGAACTTTTTGAGAAAGGTCACAGGCCCGCCGCCCTTCTCGGCGGCGTGGTCGTACCACTCATTCCCCCGGATGGTGACGCTGTGGTTGCTGGACAGGCGGAACTCCGGCCCGGAGCGGATCAGGGTTTCCCCTTTGAAGCGGAGGAACTCTGCCAAATCCACTTGGTTGGCCTGGAGCTTTTGTTCTTCTGTGAAATGGATGTAGGGCATATGCCCTCCTTTCTTGCGTGACTTTCCACGCTGGCTGTGATACACTGGAGAAAAACGACAGGGAGGAAACAGAGATGAACCTGTTTACCCCAAAAGAGTGTGCGGCCAATTATGCCGCCGCTGGCCGCGCCAAGACGGAAATGCCCATCCCGAAAATGTTCCTGCTGGCGGTACTGGCCGGGTTCTTCATCGCCATGGGCGGGACGGCCGCCAACACCGCCGCCCACTCTATCGCCAACGTGGGTGCGGCCCGGATGGTGTGCGGCCTGTTGTTCCCCTTCGGCCTGGCCATGGTGGTACTCATCGGAGCGGAGCTGTTCACCGGCAACACCCTCATCACCATCTCCGTGCTGGACGGCCAGGCCACCGTGGCGGGAATGCTCCGAAACTGGGGCGTGGTCTATCTGGGCAACGCCGCGGGGGCCATGCTGGTGGCGGCGTGCTGTGCCTTTGGCGGCCAGCTTAACTACTCCGGCGGCCAGCTGGCGGTGTTCACCATGAAGCTGGCGGCGGGCAAGTGCGCCCTGCCGATGGGAAACGCGGTCATCCTGGGCGTCCTGTGCAACGTCCTGGTGACGGTGGGGGTGCTGCTGTCCCTGTCCGCCAAGGATCTGGCGGGCCGGGTGGCGGGGGCCTGGCTGCCGGTGGCGTTCTTCGTGATCTGCGGCTTTGAGCACTGTATCGCCAACCTGTTCTACATACCCGCGGGGCTGTTCGCCCAGGCTGTGCCTGCCTACGCCGCCCTGGCCGCGGACGCGGGGCTGGATTTGTCCGCCCTGACCTGGGGAAACTTCCTCCTGCGTAACTTGCTGCCCGTGACAGTGGGGAACATCCTGGGCGGTACGGCTATGGGAGGGCTGTGCTGGTACTGCCACTGCCGCGGGGAAGCGTGAGCGTCAACCCATGACTTGATCCTCGTGGTCGTCCGGCTTATGCCCCATGGCGATCTTCTTCTCCCGGATTTTCCGCCTGAGCTTGCTGTCCACCGCCGCCTGCATCCCAGCGGCGAGCGGCTGACGCTGCTCCTGGAAAACGCGGCCCATGTGGTACAGCAGCGAAGCGGTGGACGAGAAGATAGACCCGTACACCCTGTCCAGAAAAAACCGGGCGTACTGGTTCCCCTGTCCGGCAGACAGCTTCAGCCAGCGGACGGCCTGCCCCTGATCCTGGGGGAGATCCCTGCCCAGCAGGTACGCCTTGCCCAGCGTGTACTGGGCGTACTGGCTCCCGTCCTCAGCACACTCGGTGAGCAGCTTCAGCGCACGCTCCGTGTCTTTGGCTACCGCGTCCGTCCCGGTGAGCAGGAGCTTCCCAATCTGGTACTTGGCAAATGAATTGCCGCCCTGTGCGGCCTTCTCCAGCCACGGCAGCGCGGCAGCTTCGTCCCGCTCCGTGCCCACCCCGTGGAGGAGCATCCAGCCAATCCGGTACTGCGTGAAGCGGTTTGGCGAGGATTTTTCCGCCTCCAGAAACGCCGCCAGTGCCTTGGCGTACCACTCCCGCGCCAGTTCTGGGTCTGACTCCCTGCCCAGGCCGTCCTGATACATCCGGCCCAGGTCGGCCATGGCCAGGGCATTGCCGGTGTCGGCTTCCTCAATGAGCAATTCAAACGCCGACGCGAAATCCGGTGGCCCGTCCTTGTCGCCTTGCATCAGCCGAGCGGCGAGACGGTAACGGTGTGTCCACCGAGTGTGGGGAACAGCCTCGCCAGTATCGGCAGGTTCATCTGCGGGTTGATCTTCAGGCTCCGCCGTCACCTCAGCCTGGGGTGTGATATCGGGCGGCGCAAAATCACCCAGCCGCACCGCCTCCTCAATGACGAGATTCTTGATCCGCTTGAACTCCTTCTGCCGGACGAGCGGCTCCCGGGGGGGCAGATCGTCTTTGTAGGTCCGCAGCACTTCTTCCCGCTCCCGGTACCACAGGTCATAGGCGGCGGCAACGCGGGGATCCTTCTCCAGCTCGTTCACGACCTCGTCCACCAGCGACTTCACCGCTGGCGGCAGATACCCGTACTGCTTCTTCCCGGAGCATTTTCGCAGACGCCGGGCCAGCTCCAGCATGAGCTGTGCGACGCGCTGGTTCTCCAGAGTGCCTGTCTGCATCTCGGAAACCAACTGGCGCATAACCTCCCCGGCGTCCCTGGTGAGATCGTCCCGCCGTTGGGTCTGCCGCTGGTAAATGGCAATGCGGTCTTGCTCAAAAATCTCCTTTGCCAGCATGGATTTGATTTTGGCGATCCCCTGTTTGGTAAGGAAGCCGGACTTGCCATCGGCACTGTAGCACACCATGTGGACGTGCGGGTGGTGTCCCTCGTCATGGAAGGCGGCGTACCAGCGGAACTGCGCGTCTGGGATCTTCATCGCCTTCGCCATGTCAGGAGCGCGGGCGCGCAGCAGCTTCCGCCATCGTTCCGCGTTGTCGAACCCCAGCCGCGCCGCGTCCTCCCGCCGCAGGGAGATAATGGGCAGCCACACCACGCCGGGGTGATTTGCCACCTCCGCCGCCGTCCGGGACAGCACCAGCGGGCCGTCCCCAGCGGAGAACAGGCCGTGTGCCCCCAGCTTCTGCGCGCGGGGACGGCTGGCGATGTAATCCACGTAGTGTTCCTTTTTTGCTACCTGCCCGTAGTTGTCCTCGATGGCTCGGGTGATAAACTCGGAGGCGTTTCCCCGGGTGGGCGCAGCTTGGTAATCCTCGTACTCGAACAGCCCGCAGCTGGACGGAAACTCCCGCAGGAGCCGCTCCACCAGTCTGGCCTGTTTCTCCGTGGCAGGGAGCGCGGCCTCGTCGCCACAAGCTTCACATCCCTCGCTCCCGCCTTGCGGCGTGAGCTCACTCGTTCCGCTGTGGCTCCTCTCCCCACGCGACCCGCTTCGCTGGGCTCGCGCGGGGGCCCCGATGCGCTCCACGCCCTCCCGGGTGGACACGTATTTTACGTAGTTGGACAGGTGGGCGGCGGCCTTTTCACCGCCGCCCTTGATGTGCGGGCATTTGAAAATCACGCGCGGCGTGAGATCACCCCCGTGTTCTTTCTCTGCGCTAAACTCTTAGAGAGACTACCTTCAGGGCAGTCCACCATGAACCGACACTCGGTTCAGTCAATGGACATACTTCCCCCTTGGCGGACGCTGATTTTTTGCGCGGTCACTCGTCCCCGTGCTTCTTCAGCGTGTCCTTGAAAGAGATCCCCCCGTTGGTTTTTTTCACCTCCTGGACGCACTGCCAGCGCAGCTGATCCAGCTGGCTGGCATCGATCTCCAGTCCTGCCGCCAGCACGTGCATCATCATGCTGATCTCCACCGCCAGCTTGAACAGCAGGCGGGCGATCCGCTCCTCGCTGCACTGAATGGTGCCGCGCATGGCGTGGACAAAAATGGGCGGCAGGAACTCCGACACATCCTCCGCGGCCAGATAGTCGCAGTAGAACTTGAGTGCCTTTTCCAGAAACTCGTTCCGGCTCTGGCAGTTGTCCTTCTCCATCGCTGCGTTGATTTTGCGCTCCATCTCCTGGGACACCCGGGTGTGGATGCGCATTTTTTCTTCTGACATATTGCTTGCCTCCTCAAAAATGCTGAAAACGCCCGCCTGAGCCATCTCGGAGCCATCCGAAACGGCCCAACAGCGGGCGTTTCCGTTGTTTTGGAGCCATGGCTGGCTCAACGGCCCAAAATCGGAGCCACGCCGTCGTTCCGAAAACAGGCCGGGAAGGGTTCAAAGGTTCCGTTTTTCATCCCTTCCGACCCGCGTTGCGGGGCGGTGTGACAGGCGGTGAGCCACCGCTTTATCCAGCAGAAAAATCGAACGGCTGGATTGCCCTGAAATCCCCGCCTGCCATGCCCTGCCGGGCGGGCAGAACGGGGCCCCTGGCGGGGGGCTGAAACCCCCGGCCCGCACAACCGGCCCACAAAGGGCCGACACCGCGTTTCACCCCCTCGGTGGGGCTGGGACGCTGCCCAGGCCCCAGGAGGGCCGCAAACGCCCTCAAACGGGCTGACGCGGGGGAAACGGTTCGAGGGCCGCTCCGCATGGTGCAGAGCGGCCCTCTGGGCTGCCCTGGGTGGAGGGCTACATTGCCGGTTCGGCGGGCTGGGAATGCGCTTTCTCCGGCGTCAGCCGGGCCAGCAGTTCCTTCCCTCCCGGGAGCGAGTCGCGGACGTCGTCCAGCTCCGCGCGGAGCCCCTCGGCCAGCGCGGCCACGTTGGGCCTCACCGTGTCCAGGAACAGATCGTCCATCCCGCACATCTCCGCAACCGCCCGCGCGGTGCCCAGAAGCACCTGCCGCTGTTCCGGACGGCACTCCTCCTTTGCCGCTGTGCCGAACAGCAGCCAGACCAGATCCATCTGCGCCGCCGCGTCCGGCGTCATTTGCAGACGCTCCATGTCGATCAGGTTGGGCAGGCTTACGCCATCGTCCACAAACCGCTGGGCTGCGGCGATCTCCATGTCCAGCCAGTCCAGAAGGGTCTTGCCGTCCTGGCCCAGATCGTAGATGCCGCTGAGCGTTTCCACCGCGGTTCGGAGTTCCTGAACGCACTGGGGGATCTCTGTTTCCACCGTGTTCAGCAGGGACACCGTCTCGTAGGCGATCAGGGTACACGCTTCGGTGGGGGTAAAGTGGGTTCTCGTACTCATGTTTACCGTTCCTTTCAATATTTTTTTGGGGGCTGGCAACACAATGCCACAGCTTCGCCGGGATATCTATTCAGCAAAGCCAACGAAATTTCCGGGACCGCATTGTCGAAACCAACAGCGCGGCTCACATTGACGGCCCGCTGGGCGCTTCCAGCCCCTGCCCCCCGCAGCGGATCATCCGGGGTTCCAGGTGGGCGGCGAAAAGCTCCAGCCGCTTCTCCCATTTCAAGCCGTCCTTCCGGCTGGCGCGCCACGCGGCGGTGGACACATCGCGGATCGTGTACCTTTCCCAGCCGTCCGCCGCGTCCAGGGTGGAGAACTCGCCCCGATCCAGATCGATGTCCAGGACGGCAGTCACCCGCCCGCCGCCCTGCCGGAATTCAGCGGCGTAATCGTCAAACACCTCCGAGGCGATGTGGTCCGTGGCGGGTATGGCCTGAGCAAACGGCTGGGGCGAATTGCCCTTGGACAACAGGTAGGAGCGCAGACGGAGGGCCGTATGGTATGCGTCCATGGACGCGCCGCCCTCGGTCAGCAGATGATCCGTCCGCCCGTCCTGGGTGACGCGGAATACAGAGAGGCGGCGGGACGCCTGCTCCTCCGCGCGCTGCCGCTGATCCTCCTCCCGGATCACCCGGCTGATCCGCTCCCGCGCCTGTTCCGGGAGCTGGCCGATCATGGCGTCCAGGCAGGTGTTCAGCTCATCCTCCACGGTGGTGTCTTTCTTTTTCAGGTGGCTGGACAGCGCGTCATACCAACGCTCGTCCAGCCAGCCGATGATGTCCCGGGAATTCATGCGCCGCCCTCCGAACCGGACGGGCTGGGCCGCTCCCTGGGCGCGGGCCGGGGCCGCCTGGGCCGGGGCGCGGGGACGGCGCGGCTGTCCAGGTACTCCCGCACCGCATCCGGTACGGTACGCTCATAAAGCTGCCCCAGCGTTTCCTCCAGACGCGCCTGCACGGAGGAGCCCTCCTTCTTCAGCGAGAACTCCAGCGCGGACAGCTTGTCCTCATCGAACGCCAGAGTGACGGTTGTTTTCTTCATGACTTTCAATCTCCTTTCACATGATGGGCTCTGCCTGGGGCGCGTCAGGTTCCTCCTGGCACTGAGCCGGTGCCCCGGACAGATGCTCCCCAAAGCGCGCCAGACAGAAGGCGTCCATTTTTTCCTTCAGCGCCACCCTTATGGCAAGTAATATCTCGGGTTCGTCCGCTGTCCATTGATCCGCACCTCGAAATGGAGGTGCGGCCCGGTGGATCGCCCGGTGGAGCCGGACAGGGAGATCACATCCCCAGCCTGGACGGTCTGGCCGGGAGTTACCAGCAGCCGGGAATTGTGTCCGTACAGCGTGATCAGGCCGCCTTCGTGGCCGATGGTCACGTAGTAGCCGTAGCTGGGGTCGTATTTCGCCACCCGCACCGTACCCGCCAGAGCCGCCCGGATCGGCGTGCCCTTGGGCACCGCCAGATCCATGCCGGTGTGGCCGTCCTGCTTTCCAGTGATGGGATCCCGGCGTCCGCCGAATTCAGAGGTGACAATGCTCCGCCAGCCAGCCCCCACCGGGGAGCAGAAGCCGTCCGCGCCCACATAGGGCACATCGGAGCCATCATAAACCGCGCCGCCCTCCCCGGTAACGGGATAGCCGTACTTGATCAGGCTGTACACATTGTCCGCGTTGGACTTCTGCTCCTCCGTGATGTCCGCCCCCAGGGAAGCGGCGATCCGTCCGTACACCGCCTCCATATCCTCAATGGGGACAAACACGGAATAGGTCTGTTCCACCTGGATGTCATTGCCGTCCCCGTCCTGTTCCGTGACGGAGCGGGTACGGATCTCGCTGGAAGCGAAGCAGTGGGCAAACTGGGAGAGAGGCGGAGCCTCGCCGCCGAAATACAGGGAGAAAAACACAGCCTTAACCCGGATGGGGTCGAGGCTGTTTCCCTCGTCCATATTCGATTGGATGCCGGCGATGACGGTATCCAGCTCCGCGAAGCTGGCCCGGGTCTGCTCAATGCACGCCTGGTACTCGGCAGGGAGGCCGCCAGGCAGCGGCCCGTCCTGGAAGCACAACTGGGCGGCGGAGATATTGTGGCTCACCGCTCCGGAACCCAGGGCGCACAGCAGGGCGATTGCCACAATGATGGGGGAGAGGATGGCGGCGATGGCCCAGCCCAGGCCCTTCCGGGCCTTCTCATTGGTAAGCAGGGTGGCGGCGGCTTTCGCCACAAGGATGGGATCAGCCAAGGGTCATACCCCCCATCGCCGCCCCATCGAACCCGTTTCGCTGGGCTTCGATGGGGGCCCCGTTTGGGGTGTCAGGCTGTTCCTGCTCCTGGGCTTGGGCCTGAAACTCCGCCCAGTGCCCCTCCAGTGCCTGGATGGTTTCGGGGCTGCCGCCATCGGGGAACAACTGGCGGCAGCGGTCATAATTCATCCCGCCATCCAGCAGGAGCTTGGCCGCACCCACAGCATCATTTTTAATGCAAACATGAAGGGCGCAGAGGTCATTGGCGGTTACCCACATCCGCGTTCCCAGAAGCTCCTCCGCCATCCACCGGTTACGCCTGTCTTGGGTCAGGTTATGCAGGACGTCGGCGGAGCTGCCGCCCCCGGAGATGCCCTTTTCCACCAGCGTGGACAGCATCTCATAGTCCGCCGTGCCGGGATAGGAAAACAGCTCCAGCAAATGGGACGGCGCGGCGGCGATCTGCTCCTCACTGCACTGCTTGATGATCTCCCGCGCGATATGGCGGTGGTCCGAAAAGGCATAGGCGGCCATCTCGCCATAAAAAGACGGCGACAGCCCCTCCACATGGCCCTCCGCCTGATCCAGCAGGAAGGCCACCTTCTCAGGATCGTTGATGTCAATAGCCTTCCGGCAGGCCGCGCGGTAGCTTTCCTCTGAAATCTCCGCGGTATCCGCCATCAGCAGCAGGGTCATCTTCCGGCCCACCGCGCCGGGTCGTCCCGCCGCCTCGATCAGCAGGTCGCCCGCGTAGGCGTCCAGCACCTTGGGGTACAGCTCCAGGAAGGCGGGCAGCTCCCCATCCCGGATGGCGAGAATGGTCTTGTCATAGCCGCTCATCCGCAAAGGCCGCTGGCCCACTGTGTCCATGTAGGCGGTGATACTGCCGGTCATGCGGCGCAGGAGCTGCTCCGTCCGGCCCATGGCCTCCTCCTGCCGCTCCCGCTGCTCCGCCAGTGCCGCGATGATCACCTTCTCCTCCCGCTGGCTGAGATGAACCACCCTGCCGCCCGTGTCCTCCTCCACGCCGCCGATCTTCATGTACCGGGCATGGGTTGCGTGATCGCCGTGGACGGCCTTGGTGATGGCGGAGGCGGTGAGGAACATCCTGTCCAGGTCGTTGCCGTTCTCGCCCAGGGTCTTGCCGGTAATGAAGCTATCGGTGAAGCCCTTGCCCTGCTTCTCATCGTACCACTTCAGGTACACGTCCACATACACGCCCTCGCTGGCCCCATAGTCCACGGTACAGAACAGGTCGGCGTCCCTGGGGATCTCCCGGCCATTCTGCCACTCGTCGCGCAGCAGAAAATACTCGTCCGGCAGATAGCCCATGCCCTCCAGCCGGTGCTTCAGTTCCTCGAATACCTCCTGGGCGATGCGCTGGCCCGCGTACTCCAGCTTCCGGGGATCGTCCGCCGAGGGCTTCCAGCGGTCAAATTCAATGATTTCCATAGTCGCGTTCCTCCTGTATCATATTGTCATGGGCCCGATCTGCCCATCCTGGCACCGCGCCTCCTCCAGCGTGTCCACAATCTGCTTCGCGCTGGTGCTGGCGGCATGGGCCGCGGCCCTGAGTTGATCCTTCTGCTCCTTGGTCAACGCGATAAACCGATCAGAGAACCGTTCCGGGAACAAGTCCTGTTCGATCAACCCTGTCACGTACTGCTCAATGGTCAGCTTTCGCTTCGCGGCCTGGATATGGAGATCCCGGAACAATTCCCCATCTATTTTGATGGCAATTGACTTGGCCATACCCAACCCCCTATCCGCCGTCATGGCAGTTGCAGGGCAGGTCGTCCTCGGGGAACATCCAGCACATGGCCTGCTGGCTCAAGTCCGCCGCCACGAAATCCCGCCACGCCCAGTCCCGTCCCAGCCCCTTCACTGTGATCAGGTTGGGTTTCGCGGCATCCTCGACAGCGATGGCCCGCTCATACAGCTCCCGGTGCCGGTGGTACAGGGTGCGGATCTCCTTCTTTTTCATGCTGGGGCAGAAAAAACAGGAGGACTTGCCCGGCAGCGGCAGCCCCGCCCGCTGGATGGCGGCCACGCAGTCCTCCCGCGTCCAGCCCCAGTCCATCAGCGGATAGACCTTGGTGTACTTGGTGTCGGCCTCGTCATGCTCCCTGGCCCCCTCCTTCCGCCGCGTCTCATCCACATCGTAACCGATGTATTTGAACACCTTTTCCCCCTTGGCCCAAACCTCCCGGCAGGGCGGGTAGTTGTTGCAGAATTTCTCTTGGGGCGCGATTTTGTGTTTGAGGGAGCATTTCTTGTACCCGTAGGCGATGGCGGGCAGGGTGCCGGAGCGGAGGCATTCCTGTTCCAGCGTCAGCCGCTCCCCATGCTTGTCCGTGCAGGAAACTACCTGGATATGGGGCATCCTGTGCTGTGCCAGCCACTCATCCATGATGGGGATGTAGTCGTAGGTGTAGGGCTGCTCGCTGCCGGGGTCAGCAAAGAGGATCAGGTCAACGGGGATCCCCTTCTCATACATCCCCACCAGCATGGCGGTGGAGTTCGTCCCGCCGCCGTAAGCGACTACATTCATCGTCCCCCCGCCTTTCCGAACAGCTTTTCTTTGTACTCCGGCGCGTGTACCTCCAGCAGATACCGCTCGTTGCCGCACTTGTACAGGCACACCCCGCGCTGGGGGCAGCGGATCAGCTCGTACTCCGAGCCCTCCAGCTGGAGGTTGTCCATGTAGAATTTCTTGTCCACGCTGCCCGCGTTGAACAGGAACTGGTGGGTGGGGATGGCAAACAGGGGCCGGGTGAGCTCCCGGATGCCGTCCACGTCAAAGTCCTCCAGGTTTTGGCTGGCCAGGATCAGCGCGGACTCCTTCTTCCGCACCCGCTTCAAAATGTTCCGGATGTACTCGATGGTGGTGACGTTGGACAGCCAGATATACAGCTCGTCCAGGGTGGCCGCGGTGTTGCCCACGGTCAGCAGCCTGTCGCTGAGGAAGGATAAGACATTGAACAGCATGGCGTCCTTCACATTTTTGCTGGCCTGCAATAAACCCTTCACCCCGAACACCAGGAACCGGGAGCTGGTGATGTTGGTGTGGCCGTTGAAAAACTTGCTCTCCGCACCCCGGCACAGGGAATGGAGCCCCAGCAGGATCTCCCGCAGCAGTTCCCGGGGATAGAGGGGGCTGGCCTCGTCCCCGTACCGCTCATAGGCGTCCTCAATCACGTCATAGAGGTCGGAGAGGATGGGGAACTGGCCGGGGGCCAGGGCGGTGAAGTCGGTGCTGTCGTCCATCCCCCACTTGGCGTACAGCCGCCCCAGCATCAGCTCGATGGTGTCGATGTGGGCGTCGGAGAAGTCCTTGTAGGAGCGGAAAAAGTCCTTGAGGAAGCTGATGTGCTGGCTCAGGAGGGTGCGCTGGCGGAAGGTTTCGGGGGCCTGGCCGTCGTCCTCATCGTCGCCGCAAGCTTCATATCCCTCACTCCCGCCTGACGGCTGGAGTTCGCTCATTGCGCTGCGGCTCCTCTCCCCATCGAACCCGCTTCGCTGGGCTTCGATGGGGGCCCCTACGTCCCACGCCTTGGGCTCCAGCGGGTTGATGCGGTACCGCCCATCCATCAGATCCACGAAGCACCCGCCCAGGTTATGGCACAGGTCGATGAGCTCATGCTCGGGATCGAGGCAAATTGCGGATTTGCCGCTCTCCAAAATATTGCAGAGCAGGAGCTTCAGCAGGTAGCTCTTGCCCTGGCCAGAGTTGCCCAGGATCAGGACGCTGGCGGTGGTCTTGTCCTCGGCGCGGCGGTCCAGGTCCACGATGACGTTGGAGCCGTAGCGGTCCCGGCCCACGTAGAAGCCCTGGGGGTCCGTCTTTCCGGAGTAGTTGAAGGGGTACAGGTTGGCCGCCGATCCGGCGGGCAGCACCCGTTCAAACTGGGAGCCGAAGGCGTTGAACCCCGCGGGGTTGGCTGCCTGATAGCCCTCCCGCTGGCGCAGCAGCAGAGGGTCCGGGGTGAGCTTGGAGCGGGCCAGCTCGGCGGTGACAAAGTCCTTCAGCGTGGACAGCTTCGCCTGATCCGGGGCACTGATGTCGAGGAATACGGCGCAGTGGATCAGCGGCTCCCGGCTGCGGTGCATCTGGGCGGCCAGGGCGGCCACGTCCTGGAGGTCGCTCTCCGCCGCCACGGACTGCTGGAGGTCGCTGGTGTTGGAGCGGGTCAGGCGGTTCCTGTTGCTGGCGTTCTGGATGATCTGCTTCTCCTCGGCGGCGGTGACCTGCCGGGCGTAGACGGACAGGTTCACCCCGTCCCTGGCCCCCAGGCGGCTGAGCAGGGCCAGCTCCTCCGTGGAGGCGGCGTACCCCCGCAGGGCCAGGAAGGTGTGGTACCCGCCGCCGATGATGGCATGGTCGGTGTTGAACTTCACCACCGAGGGGGCCGCCATGTCCAGAAAGTCCTTGGGGCGGGAAACGGGTGCGGGCTTGGGCGCGGGTTTCTTCTTCTGTACTTTCTTAGCCATGGCACACCGCCTCCTCGCCGTCAAAATCGGGGAAGGACTCGGCAGCCATGTCCCGCTGGTAGTACACCATCAGGATACGTTTGATGTCCTGGGTGTCGGCCAGCCGGACGTGGAAACCCCCGTCCCGGAGGCTTTTCTCCGTCTGCCGGGGGGTGGCGGCACTATCCTTATCTACCGGGTACACCAGCGCGAACTCCCGGGCGGACGCGGTGGTGGCCTGGATGTCGTCCAGGTGGGCGGCGTCCCGCCGCAGCAGTTCCCGGACAGCCGGGAGCTGCTCCTCCTCCAGCCGCCTGTGGTAGAAGTCCTGGTTGGCCTGGAAGGACTCCCGGGAGTCCAAGGCCAGCAGGCGCACTGCGGGGGTGGCCCGGAGCAGGTTGGTGAGGGCGGTGACCCGGCCCCGCACCCCCTCCGGGGACAGCACGGACAGGTTATCGGGCCGGAGCATAAAAAAGACCAGCTCCCCCTTGGCGGTTTTCACGCCGTGATCGGTGAGCTGGGTAATCCCCATGAGCTGGCGGGTGGACTGGCGCTCCCGCAGCTCTTTTTTCTGTTTTCGGTTCAAGTCTCGTTTTCCCTCCATTCAAAGTATTGCTGCTTCAAAAACAGGAAGTACATGGCGTAGCGGAGGAAATCCAGAATACTGGCATCCTCCAGCCGGATGCTGAGGAAGGCGTACAGCACCGTGGCGATGAGCGGCGGCACCAGCCTAAGCTGGGCCAGGGCCAGCACGGACAGGACGAAGCCCACGCCGATGACCGCCACATCCCGCAGGGCCCACAGCCACAGGGTGGGCTTGGCTTTCAGGTTGTTGGGGTAGATGTAGATAGTCTGTCACCTCCGGAAAATGAAAAAGCCGCCCAATGAAGGGCGGCGAAAATTGACAAGATTCTAATTGTCAGCTATAATCAAAAATGCCCCGCAAGGGGCCGGAAGGACACTGTTACATAAAAGGCGGTTAGCCCATTTCCTCGCGGATCCTGATCCGAAGGGGGGTGGTGCTTATGGGACATGGACGCTGGACGAAAGTCCTGCGGTACATCCTGTGGGCCATTGTCGCGTTCGCGCTGATGGCTGCCACAGCCCAGAAAGCGTGTTAGCCGCCCGGCTGCAACCCGAGCGGCTAACGGTTCTAAGTTAGTCAGTTGAGGGCTAACCGCTGTAGCAGTGCCCTTCTGCTATGATTATACCTGTGGGCCGCCGCTTTGTCAATGGCTTTCGGCCTCGTCCGTTCCGCCGATGGCGGCCATGGCTTCCAGGCACCATACCCCATGATCCCGCAGGGTCCGGATCAGCACCGTGTTCGCGGGCTCCCAGGCGTCCTCCGCCAGAACCTGCCCCAGCGGGTGCATATCGATGCCCAGGGCGGGGCAGTCCAGGAACATCCCGCCCGGGTGGTGGATGTGGGGATGGATGCTGGCCCGCCCCCAGTGGGGGATCTGGGCCGTATAGCTGACACTGGCTATTGTCCCGGACTGATCCCTGCGGGTGCTCTCATCCCATGTCAGCATGGCCGTCCGCCTCCTCCCGCTCCCCGGCGTCCGCCTCCCGCCGCTCCGCCTCGTCCAGCGTCTGCCGGATCAGGCCCAGCACGAACTCCTTCTGGGTCAGCTTTTTTCCGGTGCGGGTGCTCTCCCGTTCCAGATAGCCCTTCAGCCGCTGGAACAGTTCCTCCGGCATCTGGAAGGCCATGGTGCGCATCCCTTTTTCCATCTTCTCTTTTCCCCCCTCATAGTAGTCGGTCAGCAGCCCGGTGATGTACGCGCTCAGCGTCACCCCGGCCTGCTCCTGCGCCGCCCGGACACGGCTGTGGAGCTCCTCCGGGATCATGGCGCACAGGTTCTTTTGGTTTTCCGCCATATTGGTGTCCTCCTTTCTGTTTTGTGACGTAAGTATACCGTTAGCCGGGGCAAATAGCTATTCACAACAAGCAACAAAGATTCCCGCCGAAAGGAAGCATATCCAACAGTTACCCCGCCAGCAGGGCCAGGGCCATCCCCCGCATCAGGTATTCCACGCAGGGGATGGCCACACTGTTCCCCAGCGCGCGGTACCTGGGGGAGTCCGCCGCGCCGGGCAGGGCGGTCCAATCATCCGGGAACCCCTGTAACCGTTCGCACTCCCGTGTGGTCAGCCTTCTGATCAGCAAAGGGGATTCCACGACCAATTTGTCCGATGAGACATATTGGGCGTTGGGGCCTTTGCTGTCGCTGGCAGTGGGCGGTCCAGTGGTTTCCTGGTAGATAAGGTCGGCGGCGTCCTTGTATTGTCTGGCACTTTGGGTGGAGGACACGCCGCCCTCCTGGAACGCATCCACCCTCTGGCGGGAAAACACCGCGTGATGATCCACGGCGGCCAGGGCGCAGGCGGTATTCTCCTGGACCCCGAGGCCGTTTCCGCCGTTTTCCGGATGGCGGTCGATGACGTTCCCGGCGATGCAGAGCACAGGATCCTCCTGCGTTACCAACGGGCAGTTATTTCCCCCGGTCCCAAATCTGGCGGTTATGGTTGGGGTAACGCTGTGGGGGCCGGTATATCTTGTGTCGATCCCGTGGTTCTCGAAAACCAGGGGCTGGTGCCCATGCTCCTGGGCGCGGAGCGTCCCCGCAATGTTTTCCGAGCAGGACATAACGCCGCCGCCCTGGTCGTTCAGGCAGATCAAGGGCAGATGCACCCCCATCTGCGCCCGGAGGGTGGGCGTCATGTTCTCGGTGAGATCCATGCGCTGTCCGCCATGGTCGGTCAAGCACAACACGGATGGCATCATATTGCCGCTGGATGAACCCTTCAGGGTGGGGGCCAGCTCCTCGCGGTAGCCGATGCTCCCGGCAGACGGTCCCGCCCCGGCGCAGAAGCCTGCTGTGAAAACAACTCCCGCAGGGTTGCGGCCGCCCCCTCCGTCCGCCCCCGCCAGGGTGGGGGCAACACTGTCCGGGGTGAATACCCGGGCCTGCTGGGTGTCCCAGGGGTTCAGGCAGTCGGATGTCAGGACGCAGGGATAACCCTGTCCGGCCTGCCCGCCGCCACCGCTGAGGGATGTATGACACTCCGGGGTCAGGAAACAATCGCCGTTCCCCTTGGTCACAACACCTGCTACGAATGTCTGTTGCTTCATCCCCGGCTGGGCACTCAACGCCCCCGCCACATCGTGCAGATCCCGGACTTCGTCCCTCTGATTTGCCGCAAAGGCCGTCACGTCCCCGGCGTTTGGGAGCGGCATGAGGTAAACGGTCAGCCCCGCCTGGGCCTTCAACGCCGCCTCCAGCTGGGGCGGCAGGGGCTTGCCCCGCTCACGGGCCCTGCGCAGGATACCCAGGCAGGCTTTCCGGCTCAAATAGTATTTTCGGGGCGGTGAGTCCTCCAAAATCTGCGATAAGGAACACGCGCGCCCTTCTCTGGGCGAGACCCCAGTATTGAGCGTCCAGGACTCTCCAAGCCAGGGAGAAAGAATCTCCCACTCGTATTCGCCCAGCAGGTTGCCATGGCCCGGCGTGAGGTCGAGGGACATGAACGGGACAGCCACTAATTTTGCAGATCTCCTCGAGCACGATCCGGAAGTCCTCCCCCTTGGGCGAGCCCGAGCTGAACGCGCCTGGGACGTTTTCCCAGCACAGCAGTCTTGGACGAATAGACACACCTGTCCGTCCACGTTGCACATCTGCCGCTCTCATCTCCTTTACGATGCGGATTTGTTCCATAAACAGGCCGGATCTGGCCCCGGCGAGACCGGAACGGGGGCCAGCCACGCTGAGATCCTGACAGGGTGAGCCCCCGCAGATGATGTCCACCGGGGGCAGCTCCGCGCCATTTAATTTCGTGATATCCCCCACGTGGATCATATCGGGGAAGTGCTTTTGGGTCACCCGGATGGGGAAGGGTTCGATCTCGCTGGCCCACACCGGGACGATCCCATTGCGCACCGCCGCCAAAGGGAAGCCGCCGATGCCGTCGAACAGGGAGCCCAGGGTCAGCATGGCGCGTCCATTGCGGGGCCGGGGGGCTGGCCCTGCTCCTCCAGCGCGCTCTGCCAGGACTCCGGGAGCTGGAACGTCATCCCCAGGGCGGTCTGCTGGGCGGCGGTGTAGGCCAGCGTGTCCAGTACCATGGGCAGCCACGGACCCAGTTCCCCGGGGCCTGTGTCGGCGAACTGCACCGCGAGCAGCAGGACGTCCTCATACCGCTCCCAGCTCCCATATTGATCCGCGGAGAGAACGGACACCCCTTCGTCATTGCAGCCCAGCCAGACGGTCCTGTTCAAGCTGGGCAGGAGGTAGGACGTGGAGCCCACCATGCAGCCGCCCCCGGTATCGCCGTAGTCCTGATCCTGGAGCTGGTACTCAAAGGGATCAAACCCGGGCCGCAGGTCATGGACGCCGATCTCCTCCGCCGTCATGGAGCGATCCAGCGGATATTCGCCGGGATAAGTGCGGCACTCATAAGCGGCGGCGGGACTGCCGTTCATGCAGCGGTTCCGCAGGTCGCGGATCTTCTTCTCCGCAGCTTCCTTTTCCCGGAAGAACAGCCGCCTGCCGTTCTCCGCCAGACAGCCGGACTGTCCGGAGAGGGGGCCGTTGGGCGTCCCGGCGGCCCATATCACGTACAGGCTGGGCGGGGTAATGTCAACCGGCCCGGTTTCTTTCGTGTATTTCATGATGAATGATTCCTTTCTATTATGATCTGCCGTCTGGGCGGTGTGGACACCTCGCCCCCGGACAGCGGCGGCCCCGCCGTCAGGAGAAAGCCGCCGCTCCCATCAAAGAGGGATCAGTACACCGTGTCCATCGCGGGTCCGGTGAACGGCTCCGGTTCGTCCTCCCAGCACAGCTCGTCAGGGGGGCGGTACAGGATCTCCTCCGTGCCGACGTGCTGGACTGGGATGCCCAGCCCCTTCGCAAGCTGCTCCTCGGCGGCCATGCCGGGGCTGATCCGGTCGCCGGACAGCGGGGAGGCAATGTATACCAGCTTTCTCATCTATGATCATGCTCCTTCTTTGAACTATTTTCCGCCAACCGCGCTGGCGATGACCTTGGTGGTGCTCACCGCCATCTGGGCGGTGTGGACGGCGGAGGTGAGGCTGGCCTTGGTGGAGGTGTCCAGCCCAAAGGCCCCGGCGATCCGGGGCACCTCCCCCGCGGACAGCATCAGCCCCAGCCCCAGCAGGGCGTGGTCGCTGAACACCATCAGCCCCGCCGTCAGGATGGCGGCCTGGAGGAAGGCCGTCAGGCACAGGCCCACGATCTGCTTGCACCACTGGGTGAAGCCGTCCGTGTAGCCCCGGGGGACGCTGAACATATAGAGCGCGCCCACCGCGATCTGGATGAGCAGGATGCCGCCCCGCTTCAGATTGGCGAAGAATACCTTGAGCACGGCGTAGGCCATCAGGATCACACAGAACAGCATCATGACGGGGTTGAAGGCAGGCCCGCCGAAAATGAAGTCCACCCCGGAGGCAGTCAGCCCTTCCGGGGTGGTGAGCTTTTCAACAATACCCTGTCCGATGCCCCCGATGTCCCCCAGCCCGGTGATGCCAGCGGTAAAGCTGGCCTGGAGGGATACGGACAGGGCGTACAGCCGGACGGGGACGGCGGAGAACAGGCTGGCCGCCAGAAAGCCCTTGAGGCAGTTGATGGCGGTATGGCGGATGTTTCCCCGGCCCGAGGAATACTCGATGCCGAACTCAAAGCAGGACACCACCACGCTGACAGCGAACAGGGCCCAGCCCAGCTGGGAGAAGAACCGCACCACGGCCTGCACCCAGATCAGGTCGAACAGCTCCACCCCCATATTGCCCATGAGGGCGAAGAACGCCCCCAGGAACCCCACCGTCTGGCTGTATGCCCAGTCCAGCAGTTCGTCCAGGACGGTGGAGGCCACGAAGTCCCAAATAAAAATAGTAAATCACCTCGCATTGTGATATAATGATGCCCCTGGCGTTCAACGCCAGGGGTGTTTTCAAATGAGGAAGCGGAGGCGGGCCCATGACCTGCAGCGAGTTCAAAACCCAATATCAGATCCGCCTCAACCCCCAGCAGGAGGCGGCGGTGCGGCAGGTGGACGGCCCCGTCCTGCTCCTGGCGGTGCCGGGCAGCGGCAAGACCACCGTGCTGGTCACCCGCCTGGGATACATGATCTATTGTAAAGGCATCCGCCCGGAGAACATCCTCACCGTGACATACACCGTGGCCGCCACCCGTGATATGAAGGCCCGGTTTGTCCGCATCTTCGGGGAGGAGCAGGCGGACAAGCTCACCTTCCGTACCATCAACGGCCTGTGCGCGGTGGCGATCCACCACTATGCGCGGACAAAGGGCACCCAGCCCTTCACCCTGGCGGACGATGAGACGCAGCTCAACGCGGTGGTCCGGGAGCTGCTGGCCAAGGGCGGAGGCGGATACCCTCCAGATCAGCAGGTGAAGGAGGCCCGCACCCAGATCACCTACTGTAAAAACATGATGTTCAGTGACGCGGACGTGGAGGCCCGCCAGGTGGACGGCATGGACTTTCCGTCAGTCTACAAGGGCTACCAGGCGTTTCTATTGAAACACCGCCTCATGGACTTTGACGATCAAATGGTGTTCACCTACCGCATTTTCCGGCAGCACCCGGACATTCTGGCCCACTTCCAGCACCGCTGGCCCTATCTCTGCGTGGACGAGGCCCAGGACACGTCCAAGATTCAGCACGCCATCCTGCGCCTGCTGGCGGCCAAGTCCCGCAGCATCTTCATGGTGGGGGACGAGGATCAGAGCATCTACGGCTTCCGGGCGGCGTGGCCCCAGGCCCTGCTGGAGTTTGACCAGGTGTGGCCGGGGGCCAAGGTGCTGATGATGGAGACCAACTACCGCTCCACAAAATCTATCGTGGAGGCGGCGGATTCCTTCATCCAGCGCAACGGGAGCCGCCGTCCCAAGCATATGCGCACGGACAATCCCCAGGGCGCGCCCATCCGAAGGGTGGCACTGGCGGACTACAACCGCCAGTATAACTACCTCTTGAAGGTGGCGCGGGACTGCAAGGAACAGACCGCCGTCCTCTACCGCAACAATGACAGCGCCCTGCCCCTCATCGACCTGCTGGAGCGGGAGGGGGTTCCCTATACCTGCCGCCAGCGGGAGGGCTTCTTCTTCACCAGCCCCATTGTCCGGGACGTCACCGATATGCTGGAGTTCGCCTTTGACGACGCCAACTGGGAGCGGTTCCTCCGGTTCTACTACAAGCTGGATCTGAAAATCAAAAAGCCGGTCCTGGCCGGGATGCTCCGGGGGATGGGGGCGGATGAGACGGTGTTCGACCGCCTGCTGGCCAACGAGGGCCTGGAACCCTGGCAGTATGGGAAGGTGCGGGCACTCCAGACCCATTACGCAAAAATCCCCCAGCTCACCAGCTTTGCCGCCATCCAGCGGCTGGTGAAGTTCATGGGCTACGGGGACTATCTGCGGGAGCAGAAGGCGGACACGTCCAAGCTGGATGTGCTGCTGTCCCTGGCCAACCAGACCCCGGCCACGGGGCCGTTCCTTCTGCGGCTGCAAGAGCTGCGGGACACCATTGAGGGCATGGAACCCGACCCGGCCTGCCCCTTCGTGCTGTCCACCATCCACGCCAGCAAGGGGCTGGAGTACGACCGCGTCATCCTCATCGACGCGGTGGACGGCACGTTCCCCTCTGATCCCTTCCCGCATGATGATGAGGGAAGGTCCGCGCTGGAGGAGGAGCGTCGGCTGTTCTATGTAGGGGCCACCCGGGCCAAAAAGCAGTTGGAGTTTTTGTGCTATGAGAGCCGGTTCGGGGAATCCGCCGGAGCAGGCCGCACCTTCATCGGCCAGCTCCTGGGGGAGGAGCCGCCTGCGGCCCCGGAACCCCAGTTCAATCCCCAGCCCAAGCCGAAACGGGCCAGCCGTCCCGCTTACGAGGACGGCCCCACCCCGGCCCAGCTGGCGAAGCGGATGGAGGATTTCATGGCCGGGGCCGAGGTGGAGCACAAGCAGTTCGGAAAGGGCGAGATTCTGGGGCGGCTGGGCAGCATTGCCCTCATCGCCTTTGAGGACATAGATGAGGTGAAGCGGGTAGACCTGACCACCTGTGTCAAAAAGGGCCTGATCCGTCCGGCTGGGGAGTGATCACAGCCCCGCAATGGTCCAGATGTAGAGCGGGGCGGTGAGGACGAACACCAGGCAGGCGAACAGGATCACCGGGCCCGCCCACTCAAACTGGCCGTGCTTCTTATAATCAAAATACGCCAGGCCGACCTTGCCGAAAAAGGCAATCGCCAGGATCATATCCAGGGCGGGGAACACCACGTTGTTCACCACGGTCTTGATCTGGCCCGCGGCGTCCTTCCAGGTCTTTTCCACCACGTCGGCCACGCCCGTGCCGCCCGCGGAGGCGAAGGCCGGGGCGCAGCACAGGGCCGCCGCCACCAGGACGGCAATCAGAATAGCGGCAGTTTTTTTGTACTTCATGTTGAATTGTCCTCCAATCTAATCGTTTGATGAATTGTGTTCCACGCGGGCATTCCGGCGGCCCGCGCGTTCCTTGGCGTGTCTTACCAGCAGGTGAAATTCCCAGGGGGAAACCTGGAGGGACTTGTAACAGCCCCGGCCGTCCATGCCGTGGGCCCCGATGTGGACCACCAGGGGATAGCTGGCACCGGGGCTGTCCCAATACCTCCGCCTGAACTCAACCGGGGACAGCCTGCCTACCCCAGCCACATAGATCCACTGGGCGGCGGTGCAGAACTCGCCGGGCTCGTCAGGCCACAGGTGCTTCCCCCGCAGGGCGCGGGGGAGCTTTTCTTTGTCCGGGACCGGGAGAAGGCACTGATGGAACAGGCAATACCGGATCCGCAGGCGGGCGGCCAGTTCCCGGGCCAGCTCCATGACCTGCGGGTCGGACTTCCACAGGGGGTATTCCAAAAACCGCAGCTCCATCACGTCCTCGCCCTCCCGGTCATTGGGGAACAGCGGCAGGCAGTGGATCAGGTCTATGGCATCTGCGCCCTGTTGGACGCCCAGAATCTTTTGACCGGAGGCGGGCAGGGCCCTGTATGCCCGGACGGCGTCAGGGAGGCTGTGGAAGTGGGCAATATCCAGCCGCCCTTCCCTCGGGTTGTTTGTCACATAGAATTGGAGCATGGCCCTCACCCCGCTTCCATGCCGCGCGGGCGGGGCTGTCCGGCTGCCCGGCGGCCTTCCTTCCACCTGTCCAGCTCACCCTCCCGCTTGGCCTCCTGTCTGGAATAGGGGTAAAGTTCAGCCATGATGGACTACCCCGCTGTCCAGCATCATCAGCTCATCCAGGCCGCCCGCGCACGCCCCCATCCCCTCCAGCATCCGCCGCACCGCCGGGGGCACATCGGTGATATCGTGCCGCAGCCCGCCATCGGACACATGGGCCACGCCGTCGCAGACCTCCACATGGAGCTTGTTCCCCTCCGGAATGCCCATCTCTGCCCGTATATCCTCGGACAGCTCCGCCTCCGGCCCGTATACCCCCTCGTAGGGGCACCCGTCCGGGCAGCCCCCGCAGGGGCCGCAGGCGTCCTTCAGCTTGCCCAGGAACTCCGCCGCAAGGCAGGTCAGGGCGTCGATGGCGCGGACCGTCTGCATCGCGGTCATGCTGGCGGGAGCCGCCACCAGCAAGCCCTTCTCCACCCGGAAGCCCAGGGTTTCGTCTGGCTTGAAGCCGCAGATCTCCGCCACCTCGCCAGGGAGCGTAAAATCCTTGTTCCGCTTATGATTCTTCATGTTCGTGTTCCTCCTCTTGTTTTTTTGTAGGTTCATGGATCAGCCGGTATGTCCCTCCGCCGCCCCTGTCCCCGCCGCGCTGGAACAGGTCCATCTGCCAGCCCTGGCCGGAGCCCAGGGCGCGGGGGTCATAGTTGGTCATCACCACCTCCTCGTACTCGCTGCCCGCGGTCTGGGACATACTGTTGGGCCGCGTGGTGTGGAAGATGTAAAAGTCCCGGTACAGGCCGCAGATGAAATCGCAGTAGTTGTAGGACACCATCACCAGCCCTTTGCACTTTGCCAGCGTGTCGTGGAGCCGGATATGGTCTGTTTTGGGAAAGGCCACCTCGTAGTGCTCGGCGTTGAAGTAGGGCGGGTCACAGTAGAAAAAGGTGTCCTCCCGGTCGTACTGGGCGATGAGCTCCCCGAAATCCTTGTTCTCCACCACCACATTCCTCAGTCTGCGGGAGCACTCCCAGACCAGGTAAAAGAAGCGGCGGATGTCGCAGGGGCGGCCCGCGAAGGAGCCGCCCCCGCCGCTGAAGCTGTACCGGATCAGTTTGAAGTAGTCTGCCGCCCGCCGCACATCGCCCCGGGGTGTGCGCTCCAGCATCAGGCGGCGGATCATTTCCTCCTGGGGCGGCTCCAAAAAAACCTGGGTCAGCTCCAGCTCCTCCTTCAGGTAGTCCCCGGTGAACTCCTGCCGGGAGAAGAACCTGTAAAGTACGTTGAAATCGTCCCGGGCGTTCAGGGGCAGGAAGCCCAGCTCCCGGAGCAGGGCCATGGGGCGATCCTTCACACAGCAGAACAGGTTGGCGAGGCTGCTGTTGTAATCGTTGTAGATTTCCGCGCAGCCCCGGCGCAGGGGGCGGTTCAGGGTGACGGTTCCGCTGCCGCCGAACACGTCCACGAACCGGGCGTAGCTGGCGGGGGCCAGACGGTCGATCAGCCACAGCAGCTTCCCCTTCCCGCCCACCCAGGGGATGATGCTTCTCAGGGGATGCCACCCCCTCGCCGCCGCGGGTTCCGCTTACTCTTTTCCGCCTGACGGCAAAAATTCGTCCGCTCCATCGCCCCTCCTCTCCCCGTTCTGTTCCATGGGCCCATAGGACTCCATGGCCTTGGACAGCCCGCTGATGGACTTGAGCAGGGTGCGCACCATCTTCTCCAGCCAGCGGATGGTGGCGTGGAGCTCCCCGGCGTTTTCGGCGTAAAAGTACCCGCCCGATCCGCCCGCGATGGGCAGGCCCTTACAGCGCATCCGGTGCACCAGGTTGGTGAGCTGATCCTTGCTGAGTCCCAGCCGCCGCTGGAGCTGGGCGCGGGTCTGGATGTTCCGGCGTCCGGCGCAGTTGGCCTTGAGGTAGTTGAGCAGCTGTTCTTCTTTCATGATGTCCTCCTTTTTTGGGGGCGTTTTCCCGAAAAAGGGGCATGAAAGCACAAAAAGAAGGGGCCGCTGTCCCCATCGGGAAAACGGCCCCTATATAATGGTTTTATTGCATCTCCATCCCGGGTTCCTCCTGGGTCTGGGCGGAGGTGCTGAACTGATAATAGAACTCGTTGTTATTGCGGCGGATGAATCCCCAGCCGTCTGCCGTGGGCGTGTAGCCCTCCTTCTCCAGAAGGTGGGCCTTATAGCCCGCCAGGTCGATGCCGCAGGTGCGGATCTGATCCTCTGTCACACCGAGGTTCAGCAGTTCTTGCCTGCCGGATTCCTCCAGGCCGGCGCGCTGCATCCAATCGTAGCAATTGAGGTTTTGGCTGATGTCCAGCACCAGCTTCAGGCTTTGGCAGCCCTCCAGTGCCAGCGCGGCGGCGTACCGCTCCATGAAATGCGGGGAACCCTGGCACTTCTGCTCCAGCACATAGCCCAACTGGGTGCCATCGTAGAGCAGGTCCGCCACAGTACCGCTGTACTGGGCCATCAAGTCCCCAGCTTCGGGCAGGACGCACTGGGCATCCACCAGGGCGCACTCGTCCCAGCGGCGGACACGCAGCTCCCGCAGGGCCAGTGCCTCCTCTGTGGAACTCTCGTCGCCGTATTCATCCAGCCCCGGAAGGCGAAACCACACACCCTCCGGCACAGCGGGGGAGGCCAGCTTTACCTTGACGCTCCACCCGTCGTCAGCGGGCAGGGCCGTCCCGGGCCGGTAGACCGGCTCGGGGGGCGTATCCGGGTACTGAACGTAACAGCTCCCGATGAACAGGCCGGGATGTTTCTCCTCGTACTGCCGCCCCACCGCTTCCAGGTCCGCGAAGGGCAGGGCGTCCACCGGCATCCTGGTGTCGTTGAGCAGGTACCGCCTGCCCAGCGCCTCATAGCTGCCCGCATCCAGGAGCACCCTGTATTCGTCCAGGGACTGGAGCTGGCTGATGGCCTGGGCTGCGTCCTCGGGCGGGTCGGCCTGGGCTGCGGCGGCCAAGGTGATGCCCTCCCGGACGCTTAGCGTCCCCAGCCGCATCCGGATCCAATTCTGCTCCCGCTCCCCGCCGGGGAGCTGGGCCAGGTAGTCAAACTCATTCAAGGTCATATCATCTCCATTTCCTGATTGGTGTGCTCACACGCCATGCCCTGGATGGGCCGCCCATCGGCGCGCTCGACCAGCCCATAGGAGGTGAGCTTCCCGCCGTCCTGCGCCACCACCGCTTCCCCATACCGGCTCAGATCCAGATACTGGGCGATAAGCTCCGCGTCCTCATCCGCCAGCAGGGTGTTCAGACACTCCATGGCCACGCCCTCCGGCCCCAGCAGCTTGGGAGAGAGGTGGTACTGATCCAGCTGATCCGCCAGGGACAGGGCCTGGATTATGCCGTCACAGCGGGCGGCTTCCAGGAGCGACTTGTACTTGGTCAGCCCGCCGTCCGCCTCCAGCTCCGCCACGCGGCGGGCCAGATAGTTCAGCGTACCCAGATTCCCGGTCAGGCCGTTGAGGACGGGGGCGGCGCAGTCCACGCACTGGACGGGGCTGTCCGGCGGGGTCTTGTTCAGCGGGGCAGGGAGATCCACCCGTTCGCCGCTGTCCAGCTCCGCCAGGATGGTGTAGTCCGGCTTTTTTGGCGTCAGATCCAGGGTTTTGTACACTTGCTTCAGCTCCTCCCGCCGCTGGACATAGCCGCCCCGGGTGAACACGCCGCCCTCGGCCTCCCGGAACTGCCTGCCGATCCGCTCAAAGTCCAGCAGCTCAAAAGCCGCGTCAGGCAGATTTTCGGCTTCGGGAGCAAACCCGTTCTCCGCGCAGAACCGGCCCAGTTGGGCGTCGGTCACCACCCCTTCCACGAGGTGGCAGCAGTCCGTGCTGTACGCCAGGTCGATCAGCCGGGGCAGGGGAATGGGCTGGCCCACCGGCACACGCTCCATCGCCGCCAGCCCCTCGAAAACGGTTATCTCCGCTCCGTCCAGCTGTGCGAACCGCTGGGCCAGGGCATTCAGCTCGGGCAGGGAGCCGTTGTCCTGATCCATGTGCTGGAATATGTATCCGGCGTCATACGCGCTGAGAAGCTCCCATCTGGGCGTCTCGCCGGGCTCCAGCCGCAGCCTTTCCAGCGCGTCCAGCAGGGCGTAGGGCCCGGCAGGGAGGGTAAGCTGGGTGCAGCCATCTGCGGACGCTGCCTCTATTTCAAACACCTTACGCAAGGTCCATCCCTCCTCTGTGAGTGTCCGCCATCTGGGGCTGGGCGGCGGTCTGCTCCGGCCCGAACCGCTCCTGTTCCGTCTGGATGCTCCAGCCCTCAGACTGCCACAGGTGGACGTACAACTCCGAGCAATCACCAACCTTGATTTCACGCTGCTCGAAGCCCTCACCCCACCCGTCCGAAGCCTGCCCACCGATGTACTCTTTCAGAGCATCCAGCTCCTCTGCGGTGAGTTCACCCTGCACCTGGCACTCGGCCACACCCCAGAGCCTACCCTCCCGCTCCTCCAGATCAAACACCACGGAGCGCACCTTGTCATTCACGGTATCATTTTCATGATACCAGTGCATGATGCCCCGTTCTTTTTCCTCTGGCATCCGTTCCCGCATCAGTGCCGCCATGATTTGATCCTCATAGTCCAGAAGTTCCCGCCCATTCAGCGTAATGCCATCCTCGTCCATGTCCCCGTAGTCATCCGGCTCAAACAGATCGGCGGTGAGAGGCATATAGAGTTTCAGCAACTGAGGGGGCGGCGGCAAAATGGTGAAGGAGTCCTGCCCCATCACCAGACCCAGACCCCGCCCATTATCCCAAGCCACGTGGAACGTCCCCAGGTCGTCAATGGCCTGAAGTGTGCCCATAGACCCCGGCTTGACAGGACACGGCTCGTCCGAACCCATCTTCCGGAGCTTGATCCGGCTGCCCGCGGGGTACTGCTCCCGCAGAAAGTCCAGCCATTCCTTGGGGATACTCATGCTTTTATCACTTCTTTCTCTTGAATTTCGCGCCGGATTCCCTCCGGCTGGGCACAATAATGCCCCGCTTCATCGGACGAAGCGGGGCGCGGCACGGTTTGCGCTGGAACATATTCACCTGATATTTTTGGCCTGTCCCGCCCATTGGCTCACCTCCCTTCGCCGGTATTGACCGCAACATTACCACAACCCCCCGCCGAAAGCCACCCGGCAGAACCAACCAAAATCGCCGCCCTGCTTTGACGCCCCCGATAGTCCTCCCAGGCGCAGGAGCGGTGGACGGATTTGACGTTCACCCACCGGGCGAAGGCTTTCTGCTCCGCCGTAGGTTCCCCGCCGTCATAGTCCCGGTAGGGCTGGGCGAACACGTCAAAGCCCAGCTTTTCCAACGCCAGCGTCCGCTGGTGGGCGTCCGCCACATCCCGCACCAGCAGGTAGCACCACAGCCGGGAGGGGGCGATCCCCGCTTCCTTGAGATAAGCCGCCGCCTGTTCAATCACCGGCACCATCCCGCTGGTGTCGCAGGACAGGCGCACAAAACGGATCCACTTCAGCTTTGCCAGCAGGGCGGCGGTGGCCGGCGTGATCAGCCGCGCGTCCAGCCCCTGGTTGAAATCCACCCGCAGCTCCGTCCGGCCCATACGGTCGATCTGCTCCAGGCCGTGGCCGCAGGCCAGCACGTTGTTGTCCATCAGCACCAGCTCCCGGCTGTCCGGGCGTTTGAGCCGCTCCCAGGTGGCGGCGGGGCGGATCATCCCCTCCTTCCGGGGCACCACGCACCACTCGCACTGGCGGACGCACCCCCGGGTCAGGAACCCAACAGCCCGGTGGTACTGCGGGTAGATGGAATAATCGGGGAACGTGTTTTCCACCTCTGGCGGCAGCTCCCGGTAATCCTTGTAGCCGGTGCCCCCGGTGATGATTTCGTCCGCGTCAATCACGGTGTCAAAGTCCGGGGTGAAGGTAAATACCTTCGATAAGTAAACGCGGTTATAGTGGGTGAAACCGTTCCACCACTCCACGGCATCTCCCTGGGCCTTATGCCACGCGGACAGCTTCATCAACGCCAGGTTGGGGAAATTCCTGCCGTCCACATCCACCAGCCCGATCCTCATCCCGGCCTCCTGTCCCGTTCCATGATCCTTGCCATCTCGGTGCGCAGGCAGCTTTCCCCGCCGCCGCACACAAATCCGTGGCCGGGGTAAGGACAGCCCCCGCACGGTTCCGGGCGGATGAGGGGAGGGGGCGGCTCATGGGGGATGGTGGTCAGGTAATTGGACTCGTAGAACTGAACCATCCGGTTCTTCTTATACCGTATCCTCATGGCGACAGCTCCATTTCCGCCCCGCCGTCCGTCTGCCCCTCCGCTGCTTCCATCTCCCACTGGTTGGACTGGCTGACCCGATCATCCAGGTCATTCACGCTGTCCTCGATCTGTACTGCCGCCTGCTCCAGAAGCTCCCGCCGCTCCCTCGTCATGGGGTATTCGCCCTCCAGCGTTTCACGGGCGCAGCGGTACAGCTCCACAAGCTGATCGTCCGTAAACTGGCGGTGCTCATCCACCAGTCCCGCCCGGCAGGCGAAGTCCAGCTTGGCGGCCTCATAGTAGTACCCGCCGTCAAAATAGTCCCCGGATCCCACTGCTTTGCGATCCGGGGTTCGCCGCCAGGTGGCGAATTTGTACCCCCAGTCATCCTCCAACTCCTGCCCGGCCAGCACGATGCCGTTGAAGTCCGCCAGCACCCGGAACCCCTCGTGGAGCCCCTCCGCCACCAGCGGCGGGGCGGACGCCATGGCTTCGGTGTACTCGTAGACCTCCTGGCTCAGCCTGTACGTGAGGTCATAGACGCTGTCCGCCTCCGGGCCCCGCTCCACATCGGCGTTGAAGGCCACACCGCCTTGCGGCAGAACCAGCACCGCCGCCCGTCCATCCGCCAAAACCGGCAGGCAGCCCTTTTCCACCGGGTCGGTGGCAATGCCTTCCCGCTTCAGGCGGCGGGCCAATTCAGGGAAAAATTTGTCGTTCATTGAAGCCTACTCCTTTATTTTAATGTGTAGGAAACCATTGTTGATTGGACTCAGTTCACATCCCGCCCATCGTCATGCCCTGGTTCGACGGCTCCTGATAATCTGCAAGTATACGGGGGTTTTCTTCCCCGAACAGGTTATAAATCGCATCATCTGCGGCCTTGCGGATTTTCGGGTCGCTCGTCAGGGTCTCGAAGCGGAAGCCGGTGGTGGCGTGGAAAGGCAGCTCATCGCGGACGGTTTGGAGGTATTCCTCCGGATCGGTAAACTCCAACTGCTCCCCACTGGCGAAAGTGACCCGCCCAACGGGCGGCTGATCTGCCATTCCCATCTGCTGAACCTGCTTGTCAAAGCAACTTAAATACGCATGGTAGTCCCCGCGTACCGGGTTGCAGCGCAGGCAGTAGCGGTACCGCTCCGTTTCCACCACGAAGCCGTAATTCTGGCAGC
>CAJUCA010000028.1 GCA_910585265.1 uncultured Oscillospiraceae bacterium
CGTTCTTGAACTCGTCGGAGGTCCACCACACGGTGTCCTTGGAGTTCTCGTCCATCACGATGAACTTGTCCTTGGGGGAGCGGCCGGTGTAGATGCCGGTCATGACGTTGACGGCGTCCAGCTCGGTGAGCTGGCCCTTCTCAAAGCCCTCCAGGCTGGGGTCCATCTCATCCTTGAACAGCTGCTCATAGCTGGGGTTGTAAACGACTTCCTTGATACCAGTGATGCCGTACTGCTCCAGACCATAGGTTTCCATAGACGTTTCCTCCTCAAAAATATGGTTTATTCTCTCATGCGCCCGGGTCCGAAACCGGAGACAGACGCGGGCCGGCGGTTTGGGCGGGGGAAATAACCATCCCCCACCGAGTACGCAGTATAACATACTTTTCCCGGCATTTCCATGACTATTTCCGCTACTATGTTAAATTTTACACAAAATCAGCGTTTTCACCAATGCCCCCATAAACAGCGGGGCAAATTTGGCACAATGACGAAGGCCCCTCCCCCGCCCCCGCCGGGACAAAAGAACGCCCCCGCATCCCAAGGGGGACGCGGGGGCGTCGGTTCGCGCTGGTTACTCAGCGGCGATCGCGCCCATGGGGCAGGTGCCCTCGCAAGCACCACAGTCGATGCAGGCGGCGGCATCGATCTTCATGTGGTCGTCGCCCATGGAGATCGCGCCCACGGGGCAGGAGCCTTCGCAGGCACCGCAGGAAATGCAAGTGTCGTTGATCACGCGTGCCATGTAACATACACCTCCAAATGCAGAATGTGTTTGAACCGTCCCTATTGTATCACATCTTCCGGAAATTGCAATATGAAATTTTTGATAAGGAAGCAGGTATAATTCCCGCTGAAAATTCCCATCCTCTCCAAAGAAAGACAGATGGAACAGGAGCTGCGGCATATGGAACGGCTTGGATTTTTTCAGCGTCTGCGAGGTTTTTTTATGATGGATTGGGAAAAGAAGCAGCCCGCCCGGGACGGGCTGGGGCGGGCCGGGGGCGATCCCCAGGCCGCCTGCCGGGAGGAGCGGCCCCGCGCCCAGGGCGGGGACACCCGCCTCACCGACCGGTTCTCCCGGGATCTCACCCGGCTGGCGGCCCTGGGGAACCTGGACCCCCTGGTGGGCCGGGAGCGGGAGGTGGGCCGGGTGATCCAGATCCTGGCCCGCCGGACCAAGAACAACCCCGCCCTCATCGGCGAGCCGGGGGTGGGCAAGACGGCGGTGGCGGAGGGGCTGGCCCTGCGCATGGCCTCCGGGTCGGTGCCCGAGCCCCTGCGGGGCAAGCGGCTGCTCAGCCTGGATCTGGTGTCCATGGTGGCGGGCACCAAGTACCGGGGGGAGTTTGAGGAGCGGGTGAACCAGGTGCTGGCGGAGGTCAGAAGGGCGGGAAACGTGATCCTGTTCCTGGACGAGCTGCACAACATCGTGGGGGCCGGGTCCGCCGAGGGGGCCATCGACGCGGCCAACATCCTCAAGCCCGCCCTGAGCCGGGGGGAGATCCAGGTGGTGGGGGCCACCACCCTGGAGGAGTACCGCAAGTATATCGAGAAGGACGCCGCCCTGGAGCGGCGGTTCCAGCCGGTGAAGGTGGCGGAGCCCACCCCGGAGCAGGCCAAGGCCATCCTCCGGGGCCTGCGCCGCCGGTATGAGGAGCACCACGGCCTGGCCATCTCCGACGGGGCCATCGACGCGGCGGTGGAGCTGTCCCGGCGGTATCTGCCCGACCGCTACCTGCCGGACAAGGCCATCGACCTCATCGACGAGGGGGCGGCCCGCCTGCGGATGGAGGAGGAGGTGCCCGTGTCCCTCCGGGCCCTGTCCGACCGGGCGGAGCGGGCGGCCCGGGAGAAGGCCCAGGCCATCGCCATGCAGGACTTTGAGCGGGCCGCCATGCTCCGGGACGCGGAGGCCGACTTCCGCCGGGAGCTGGACCGGAAGCAGACCCGGCAGAAGGGCACCTCCGCCCGGGAGCTCAGCCGGGAGGACGTGGCGGCGGTGCTGGCCCAGTGGACGGGCATCCCCCTGGAGTCCATCACCAAGGGGGAGGCCAAACGCCTGCTGGAGCTGGAGGGAGAGCTTCACCGCCGGGTGGTGGGGCAGGAGAAGGCGGTGTCCGCCGTAGCCGCCGCCATCCGCCGCAGCCGGGTGGGGCTGAAGGAGCCCAACCGCCCCATCGGGGTGTTCCTGTTTTTGGGCCCCACGGGGGTGGGCAAGACGGAGCTGTGCCGCGCCCTGGCCGCCGCCCTGTTCGGCAGCGAGGACGCCCTGATCCGCTTCGATATGTCGGAGTATATGGAGAAGCACGCCGCCTCCCGGCTGGTGGGCTCGCCCCCCGGCTACGTGGGCCACGAGGAGGGGGGCCAGCTCACCGAGCAGGTCCGCCGCCGCCCCTGGTCGGTGGTGCTGTTCGACGAGCTGGAGAAGGCCCACGACGATATGCAGAACATTCTCCTCCAGGTGATGGAGGACGGGCAGCTCACCGACGGCCAGGGCCGGAAGGCGGACTTCCGGAACACGGTGGTGGTGATGACCTCCAACGTGGGGGCGCGGAAGATCGTGAGCAAGTCCCCGCCCCTGGGCTTCGCCGGGGGCAGCTCCAGCGACCGCCGCCGGGAGGAGGTCATGGCGGAGCTGAAGGGCCGCTTCAAGCCGGAGTTCCTCAACCGTCTGGACGAGGTGATCCTGTTCGACCGTCTGGAACGGCGGGACCTGGAACGCATCGCCCTGCGTATGCTGGGGGGCGTGCGGGAGCGGCTGTCCGGCCTGGGGGTGGATTTGGACGCCCGGTGGGAGGCGGTCACCCTGCTGGCGGACCCGGGGGCGGAGACGGAGCAGGGGGCCCGGCCCATCCGCCGGGCGGTGCGCCGGAGGGTGGAGGAGCCCGCCGCCGACCTGCTCCTGTCCGAGCAGCTCACGGCGGGGGATACCCTGTGCCTTGCCGTGGAGCGGGAAGATCTTGTGCTGCGGACGGAGAAGCGGCAGGTGTGAGGAAAACGCAAAGCGCGAGGGGCGGACGCCCCTCGCACTCAGCAGGGCGAAAAAGTCTTTTCGCCCTGCTGAGTGCGACTTTTTGAACAAAGGACGTTCAAAAAGTCGTTGATTGAACGTGAAAGACACCCCTCCTGGGTTTCTTTCACACTATCTTCCTTCCCGTCATCGGAACAGAAGCGGCTTTTTCGACAAGATCAGAGCGCGAGGGGCAATGCCCCTCGCGCTCTGTTATGTTCTGTCAGTCGGGGGAGGCTCAGACCTCCGGGGCGGGCTTGAGCAGCTTGTCGATGGACACCAGCTTGACGCACAGGGTAAAGATCTTCATGGCGGTGTGCAGGTCCTCCGGCGAGGGGTAGGTGGGGGCAATGCGGATGTTGCTGTCGTGGGGGTCCAGGCCATAGGGGTAGGTGGCCCCCGCCCCGGTCATCACCACGCCGGCCTTCTTCGCCTTGGCCACGATCTGCTTGGCGCAGCCGTCCAGGGAGTCGAAGGAGATGAAGTAGCCCCCTTTGGGGCTGGTCCAGGTGCCGATGCCCAGGCCGCCCAGCTCGCTCTCCAGGGTGTTGATCACCATCTCGAACTTGGGGCGGAGTATGTCGGCGTGAAGGCGCATATGCTCGATCATGCCGTGGATGTTGCCGAAGAACCGCACGTGGCGCAGCTGGTTCACCTTGTCGTGGCCGATGGTCTGGATGGCCAGCTGGGCCTTGATGTCCTCCATGTTGTTGGGGGAGGTGGCGATGGCGGCCAGGCCGGAGCCGGGGAAGCTGATCTTGGAGGTGGACGCGAACTTATACACCAGATCCGGATTGCCCGCCCGCTTGCACTCCGCCAGGATCTCAATGAGGTGATCCTGATCGTGGTCGTACAGGTGGTGGACGCCGTAGGCGTTGTCCCAGTAGATGCGGAAGTCCTTGGCGGCGGGCTTCAGGCGGGCGAACCGGCGCACCGTCTCGTCGGAGTAGGAGATCCCCTGGGGGTTGGAGTATTTGGGCACGCACCAGATGCCCTTGACGGCCTCGTCGGAGGCGGCCAGCTGTTCCACCAGGTCCATGTCCGGTCCGGTGGGGGTCATGGGCACGTTGATCATCTCAATGCCGAAATACTGGGTGATGGCGAAGTGGCGGTCATAGCCGGGGACGGGGCACAGGAACTTCACCTTGTCCAGCCTGCACCAGGGGGTGGAGCCCATGACGCCGTGGGTCATGGAGCGGGAGATGGTGTCGTACATCACGTTGAGGCTGGAGTTCCCATAGATGATGATGCTGTCGATGGGGTTCTCCATCATGTCGCCGATGAGCTCCTTGGCCTCCTTGATGCCGTCCAGCACGCCGTAGTTCCGGCAGTCGGTGCCGTCCTCGCAGGTCAGGTCCTCCCCGCCGCCCAGCACGTCCATCATCCCCATGGACAGGTCCAGCTGCTCGGTGCAGGGCTTGCCCCGGGCCATGTTCAGGCTCAGGCCCTTGGCCTGGTACTCCTTATATTCGGCCTTGAGCTGGGCCTTCAGGCTTTCCAGCTCCTCTCTGGTCAGTTCCGCGTATGGCTTCATTGCGTTCTCCTTTCCGTTTTTGGGCGGGCTTGGCGTGGTGCCGCACTCTCAGGATTTGATGGGGTGGCCTTTATCCCAATGCCTCCTTCTCCGCAAAAGGGCTTCCGGACGCGGCGGGCCGCAGGCGGAGGTGAAAAAATTCCCGCCACAGCGCAGTTTTCGGCGGATCCGGAAAGACCACGGTGGCGGGAATTTATGAGCTGGTGCAGTTAAGCAATCCAAATCCGAACCAGACTTTTCCGCCGCAGGGGACGCTTTGAGGTCATCAAATGTAATCGTGTCTGTTCCTTCCTTGTAGTTGAAGGTTATCACCATCTTGTCATCATAGAGGAAAATCGCGTTGATAAACGTGTCAATCAACATCTTCCGATGGGACTTCTGCCGAACATCCAGCTTTCGGAAACGGTGCAGCCAAAAGGTCATAAACTCGGCGCTGATCTTGGGCCTTGCCAGTTTCTCGCAAGCGATCTTTGTCTCCAATTCTTCCTTTGCGGCCTCCAGTTCTTCCAGACGCCCCTTCGTGGACTTGGTAAGGATGCCCTGCTGGATGGCGTTGAGCAAATTCTGGATACCCTGGTCAGTCTCCCGCAGCTGTCGCTCATACAAAGGAAGGTTGACATTCTCCTGCTCCTGCAATTCCATGAGCATAGCGACGATGGCTTCAATGGCGTTATCGTCCATGACCATTTTCATGGTTTCGCTGACTACCAAATCCTCAATCCAATCCTTCTTGACGGACTTCTTGTGGCAGTTTGTCTGCTTCTTTTTGACGGACACGCACTTGTAATATCGGTGGGTAGTCCCTGTGTGGCTGGTGCCGCTCTCTCCGCAGAGGTACGCTCCACAATAGCCGCAGAACAGCTTCGTTGTCAGCAGATAATCTTCCTCGGCCTTGTGGCGGGCAGGGGCTTTTTTGTTCTTTGCCAGCCGTTCCTGTACTCGCTCAAAAAGGTCTTGGGGAACGATGGTGGGGATGCCATCCGGCACAACGATGTCCCGGTAGGTGTACTCTCCAATGTAGCGGCGATTGTTCAGAAGGTGTTGGACGCTGTTGTAGGTCAGCGGTTGGCCCCTTGTATTTTTTACACCCTGCTCGTTCAGATAGTCCCGGATTTCTTTCATAGTCGCACCCTCGGCGTACTGCTTGAACGCTTCGAGAACAAAGGGGGCAGTCAGCGGGTCAAGCTGGAAATACTGCTCACTGTCGATGGTGTAGCCGATGGGCAGGGTGCCGCCATTGTACTTGGATTTGAGGGCGTTCTCTGTCATGCCTCGGACTACCTTCTCGGAGAGGTCGGCGGAATAGTATTCGGCGTACCCCTCCAGAACACTTTCCAAGATGATACCCTCGGCCCCGTCGGAAATGACCTCAGTGGCGGATACCACCTTGACTCCGTTCTTTTTCAACGTGGCCTTATACCGGGCGCTGTCGTAGCGGTTTCGGGCGAATCTGTCCAGCTTCCAGACAATCACCATGTCAAAGAGCCGCTTACTGCTGTCCTTTATCATGTTCTGAAACTCCGGGCGGTTGTCAGTCTTGGCGGAAAAGGCCCGGTCAATGTAGTGCCGCAGGATGGTAACGCCGTTCTTCTCGGCAAAGGCGGTACACTCCCTGATCTGGCCTTCGATGCTTTCCTCGCGCTGGTTGTCGCTGGAGTATCGGGCGTAAATTACAGCTTTCATTTTTCTTTTTCCGTCTCCTCCAGCATTTTCGTCAGCACTGCTTTCAGTCTCTCACTCATGGGAGATGCTGGGTCAAAGCACATATCCACAAACAATTTCAAGTCGGGGTTGCTCTCCTCGACGTGGGGGCGATACTCATAAAGTTTGCCCTGTGGATCATCACAGCGGCCAAAGATATAGTCCAGAGAAACGTCAAAGTAATCCGCATAAACTAAAAAATTTTCTGCGGTTGGCCTGGCAGTATTGCGTTCATAGCGGTCAATGCTGGACTGGCTAACGCAAAGAAGCTCGGCCATTTTCCATTGCGACAGCTTCATACTCTGCCGCAGTTCCTTCAACCGAGGGCCAATCATTTTTGCGCTCATGAGTTCACCTCCCTTTGCCCACATAATATCATATATCGGGTATAAAGTCAACGCGGATTTAGAGCACTCCAAAAAATATTTTTTATGAATTTTTCTGTGCAACGCCGGTGTTCGCAGAAAGGAAGCGTCCCGCCCGGGACGCGCAGCCAGCTCCGACACGGAGCTGTTCAAGGGGGTTTGGGGGCTGCTGCCCCCAACAAGCAGAATGAACGTCCCGCCCCGGCGGGACGTTCATTTTTCGCATGATGGTACCATCATGCCCTGCTTGCTGTGTTTTCTGCCCTGCATTTCATGTCCTTGCATACTTGTCCTACGCTTTGCAGATGGATAAAATAAAACTGAAAAAATTTTTGCACCACCCGCACATTTTACCCATTTCTCCGTTATACACAGTGAGCGCCTCAAAAGGAGGGAAGCCATGGCCATCGACATTGAGGAACAGTATGAAAAGATCTACCGCTACTGCTATTACCGTCTCAAAAACCAAGAGCAGGCGGAGGATGTGACCCAGGAAACCTTCCTGCGCTGGTTCGCCAGTGACACCTACCGGGATAAAAACCAGCTGCTCCACTACCTCTACACGGTGGCCCGGAACCTCTGCATCGACGAGCACCGCCATCCCTCGTCCATGCCCATTTCGGAGGACGTGCCGAACAGGGACGCCGACCCGCTGTTGTCCATCGCCCTGCGCTCCGAGTTGGACAGGCTGTCCCCGGAGGACCGGGAACTGGTGCTGCTGCGATGTGTCAACGGGGAGCCCATGGCGGTGCTGGGCAAGCTCTACGGCCAGTCCCGGTTTGCCCTGCGGCGGAGGCTGAACGGTATTTTGAAAACGTTACGGGAGGCGCTGGAATGATTGGAGGGAACCGCATGGACAAAAAGCTGAAGCAAGCCTTGAACGACGCATACCATACCCCGCGCCCAGTGCGGAAAACGGCCTTTCTGAAACAGCACCGCCGCCGGGAGCTGGACCGCTGGGAGCTGGTTGCCGTCCAGGTCAGGTATGTCCACTGGTGGGTCTGGGGGTTGTCGCTGGTGTTGTTTGGAGTTATTCTTTGGGCAGCGTCCCCAGTGGAGGGCATGGGAGCTTGGTACGCCGCCGCGTTTACCCCCTTCCTGGCCCTGCTGGCGGTGATGGAAAACGGGCGCTCCAGGTTCTACCAGATGGAGGAGCTGGAGCTGGCCTGCCGCATGGCCCGACACAGCGTGATCCTGGCCCGTATGGTGGTGCTGGGACTGTTCCACCTGGCCCTGCTGGCTGGGCTGACGCCCCCACTGGCAGTCTGGGGGGCGGAGGGTTTGGCCCGGACAGGCGTGTACCTGCTGACGCCCTATCTGCTCACGGCGGCGCTGGGGATGGAACTGACCCGCCGCGTCCGGGGCAGGGAGTGCCTGTTGGCCTGCGGCGGCGCGGCGGTGCTGGTGAGCGGGCTGGGCATCCTGGTGCTGAACCGGCGGCTCGTCTTTGGCCTGCCCGAACATTTTTCGCTGTGGGTGGCGGCGCTGGTGCTGTCGGCGGTGGCCGTCGGTTTGGAAATTGTGTGGAGTGTGAACGAAATGGAGGAATTGCAATGGAATTGATGGTGCGGGATTTGACAAAACAATACAAGGACAAACGTGCGGTGGACGGGGTGTCCCTGCGCCTCACCGAGGGCATCAACGGCCTGCTGGGGGCCAACGGGGCGGGGAAAACCACCCTGATGCGGATGCTGTGCGGCATTTTGAAGCCCACGGCGGGGAGCGTGGCCCTGGACGGGGTGGACGTGTCCGGCGAGGACTACCGGGCGGTGCTGGGCTACTTGCCCCAAGATTTCGGGTATTATCCCGACTTCACGGGGCTGGACTTCCTACTGTACCTGGCGGCGCTAAAGGGGCTGTCCCGGCCCCACGCCAAGCGCAAGGCGGCGGAACTGCTGGAGCTGGTATCCCTCCAGGATGTGGGGAAAAAGAAGATCAAGACCTACTCCGGCGGCATGAAGCAGCGGCTGGGCATCGCCCAGGCCCTGCTCAACGACCCCCGCCTGCTGGTGGTGGACGAGCCCACGGCGGGGCTGGATCCCAAGGAGCGGGTGCGGTTCCGCAATCTCATTGCAGGACTGGGGCAGGACACCGTGGTGCTGCTGTCCACCCACATCGTGTCTGACGTGGAGAAGATCGCCGACCATATGCTGATGATGTCGGACGGCAGGATCATTTTGAATGAACCGTGGGACAAGTCCCGCACCGATTTGGAGCAGCTCTACATGGAGGAGTTCGGAGGGGATGGAGAATGAAAAACCTGGGGACGCTATTCGGCTATGAGATGAAGAAAATTTGGAAGCGGCCCATGACCTGGATCGCGGTGCTGGTGTTCTCGGCGGGCTTCGTGTACTACTCGCGCATCCCGTTTTACAACTACGGCCACACCTACACTGCCACCTTGCCCGATGGCACGACCATCAGCCGGGAGTTCACGGCGGCGGAGCAGGACAAGTTCATGATAGAGGCCCCCCGGCTCCTCAGCGGCCAGCCGATGGACGAGGCGTTTTTTGAGAAGGCTGAGGAGAATATCCCCGCCCAGTTGGAGGACACCGACATTGAAAATGCGGAATATCGGAAAAGGGTGTCGGAAAACCGGGAGGCGAGAGACGGCTACTTTTTTCTGGTGGACCCCACCTACTATGGGGCCTACCGGCTGCTGGGCGGCAAGGACCGGTATCTCCACCGAGCCGAGCAGATTCAGCAGAATATCGAAAACAGCTGGGGGAATTATCTGACCGATGAAGAGATCGCCTATTGGGTGCGGATGGAGGAACAGATCGAACAGCCCTACATCTATGAGCCCACTGACGCCCCAAACCGGATTTTGGATGTGCTGGGCAATATGGGCGTATTCATCCCCGTACTGGTGGCGTTGTGTGTGTGCGACCTGTTTTCCCAGGAAAAGCGCGCCCGGACCTACCCTCAAATATTCAGCAGCAAGGAGGGGCGGAACTGCCTGTATCTGGCGAAAATTCTGGCCGGAGGCGTGTCGTCTATGCTGGCGGCGGCGCTCGCCATCGAGGCGGTCATTGCGGCCAGCCTGATTTGGTATGGCCCCTGGGGCTGGGGCGCGGCCATCCAGCTGTGTGCCTATGTGAACAGCTGTTCCTTCCCCATCACCGCGGGGCAGGGCATCCTCCTGCTATCAGCGCTGGTGCTGGTATATGCCCTGCTGTGCGGGGCGCTGATCTCGGTGGTATCCATGTGGAGCGGGAGCGGCGTGGCCGCGCTGGCAGTGGCAGCGGGATGCGTGGGAGTGCAGCTGCTGGTGGTCCAGACGGTGGGGGCGCTTGGTGCGTTCGCGGCCCTGCGCCCTCTGCTGGAAGCGGTGTTTGCGTTCATACCAATCGGTATCGTAAGTATCTCTGTGCTGGTGGACAAGCGCCTGACATATTTCTTTGGACTCCAGCTGAATTATGTCCAGGCTGGGTTCCTGTTGTACCTGGCCGTTACGGCGGTGCTGGCGCTGGTGTGCTGGCTGGGCTGGCGGCGGCAGGCCGTGAGCGGTGTATAAAGGACGGGGGAGGAGCATGAAAAACTTTGGAACGCTGTTCGGCTACGAGATGAAGAAAATCTGGATGCGCCCCATGACCTGGGTGACAGTGCTGCTGTTCTGCATGGTTTTTGTGTATATCACGGTACAGCCCTTTTTTGCCGCCGGCGGCACGACCTTTACCACTGTGGACACCGATGGCAATGAGATCAGCCGCTATCTGACCGGGGGTGAACGGTACCGGCTCCGGGTAGAGGGGGCACGGGCCCTCAGCGGCCAGCCCATGGACGAGGCGTTTTTCCAAACGGCGCGGGATACGATTCCTTTGGACAAAACGTGGTTTGACAAGGAGAGCTATTTTTATCTGATAGACCCCAGCTACTGTGACTTCTACGTCGAGTTCAGCGAGTGGCTGAACGATACGGCGGAGCATTATTACACCCACCACCAGAACGGCAAGGAGTTGTCGTGGCAGCGTCTGAGCGAGGAGGATGCCGCCTATTGGCGGGACATGGAGGCGCGGGTGGAAAAGCCCTACGTCTACCAGCCCGTCTTGGGGCCCCGGATGCTGATGAATATGCTGTGCAGCAGCGGCCTGGGGATGTTCCTGCCCCTGTTGGTGGGGTTATGCGTCTGCGGCCTGTACGCCCAGGAGCGACGTGCCCGGACCTGTGCGCTGATTTTCAGTAGCCCCCAGGGACGGCGCTGCCTGTACTTGGCCAAGACGCTGGCCGGGGCGGCGTCGGCGGTGCTGGCTGTATTGATGGTTGTTTTGGCAGGTGGCTTGACCAACCTGCTGTTTTATGGCCCCTGGGGATGGGACGGAGCCATCCAGCTGTCGCCGTGGCTGTGGGGGAGCAGCCTGCCCATCACTATGGGGCAGGGGATTTTGATCCTGCTGGCGCTTTTGCTGGCGTACGCCCTGGTGTGCGGGGCGGCGACGGCTCTGGCGTCCGTATGGAGCGGAAGCAGTGTGGCCGCACTGGCGGTTTCGGTGGGCGTGATGCTTCTGGCTATGGTCATGGACAGAAGCGAACCGGGTTGGAGGGAATATCTGCCCGCCAATCTGGTGGATGAACGGGGACTGATGAGCCTCCAAGTGACAAACCTGTGCGGCGTGCAGCTCAACATACTCCAATCCGGCTTTCTGCTGTACCTGCTCCTGGCGCTGGTACTGGCTGCCCTGTGCTGGCCGGGCTGGTGGCGGAGCGCAGCGGGAAGGGGGTGAACACAGCAAGCATTGCGTAGACACGTATACGGCGTTTTTGAACCTCCGAGGGCAATACCACAGTGTAGAAAAAGTAGCCCCCGATTTTGCCCCTCAAAATGATATTGCATTACCTCTGTATTTTCTCGACTGCAAACCCGTTGGGGCACAAGCATTTCAGTCCCTTACTTTTTCTACCATCGCAACCTTGACAGCCCATCCAAAACCATGTATAATGCTCCCCATAAGGCGATGAGATAGAGAACCATTGCACAGCCAGCGGTTCTCTATCATGTGAGCGCCACCAAGGAAAGAAGGTCTGTCTATTCAAGTCCCAATCATTTTTTGTACGAGAAGGAAAAAGGGAAATGCGCCTTCGTAAATCTTATACGGAGGACAACACTTGAGTAGAAGAAAAAAGTTCATCAATAACACCGACATTCCACAGTACCAGATCGAAGCGATTGCCCGCTGCATCATGCCGGACATCCTTACTTTTTACGAGAGTGAAGAAGGCCAGCGCGAATTTGCCGAGTGGAAAGCCCGAAAGGGTACTGAACTGCAGAAACACGAAAAAGAATAAAACATAAGCAGGCGGGCACATCGTTGGACGCGATGCGCCCGTCCTTTTTATTTTATGGAGTGTACTTCTTTTTCCTCGGCCCTCTCGGCTTGGAGGTTGGCTTCCGCTCCACCCCATTACGGAAATGCGTACTCTCAAATCTCTCAAAGAAAACCAATAATCCGAACCCATCCCCTATCGGAAACAGGTTCGGATTATATGGGTTTGGTGCCGGTGGTGGGACTCGAACCCACACGGGGGATTAGCCCAACGGATTTTGAGTCCGTCACGTCTACCAATTCCATCACACCGGCGCGCAGGAGGTATTATACTACATTCCTCCCCAAAGCGCAAGGGGTTACTCCCCCGGTTTTTCCGAATTTTCCGTCCCGTCCTCCTCCAGATCCAGATCCGCCGCCGTCAACGCCATCAGATCCTCCTTCCCCGGAGCCTCCATGGCCGCCACCCGGTTGGCCTGCCGGGCCACCGCCGCCTCAAAGATATTCCGCACGTCCCGGGCGTTGCCGAAGTTCTCGTCCCGGCGGTCATACATCACCTGGAACGCCTCCGCCGCAGCCTGATCCGTCTCCTCGTCCAGGGTGTACCCGTTCTTTTTGCACACCGAGCGGAAAATCTCCGCCAGCTGCTTCCCATCGTAATCCTCAAAGTAGAAATATTTGTTGAAGCGGCTCTCCAGCCCCGGGTTGGCGTGGATAAAGTCCCCCATCAGATCGGTATACCCCGCCACAATGACGATCAGATCGTCCCGGTGGTCCTCCATCCCCTTCAGCAGCACCTCGATGGCCTCCCGGCCGAAATCGTTGGCGTTGTCCTGGTTGGCCAGGGCGTAGGCCTCGTCGATGAACAGCACCCCGCCCAGGGCCTTGTCCACCGCCTCCTGGGTTTTCAGGGCGGTCTGCCCCACAAAGCCCGCCACCAGCCCGGACCGGTCCACCTCCACCAGCTGGCCCTTGCTCAGCACCCCGACGGCGTGGTAAATCTTTGCCAGCAGGCGGGCCACCGTGGTCTTGCCCGTCCCCGGATTGCCCATAAACACCAGATGCAGGGACATGGGCGGCACCGGAAGTCCCGCCTCCGCCCGGAGCCCCCGCACCTTCACCAGGTTGATCAGCCCCTTCACGTCCTCCTTCACCTTGTCCAGCCCGCACAGCCCGTCCAGCTCCGCCAGCAGCTCCTCCAGGCTGGGCTTCGGCTCCGGGGGGGCCTCCTGCGCCTCCGCGCCCCCGGCCTTCTCCGGGGCGGGAACCGCTGCCTCGTCCTCCGGCTTCCCCGTGGGCACGGGCCTGCCATCGGTGCGGCGGGCCACAAACTCGTTCACGTCCAGCCCGGACTTGCCGCCCTTCACCCCGCAGTGGTCGCAGTAGCTGGACAGGGAATCGGCGCAGGAATTGACAAACCCCGCCTCCGCCTCGCTCACCTTGCCGTCCACCGCCGCGAACAGCAGCAGCATCAGGGTAAAGGTGTCCACAAAGCGGCGGCTCTGGCTGGTGTCCCGCTCCAGATCCGCCTGGATCATCCGGCGGAAAAAGCCGGGCAGCACAAAGCGGTCATACTCCTCCACCAGGGAGGCCAGCTCCCAGTACAGCACCGTAGGCACCGGGTTCCCCTTGGCGTAAATGGCGTTGTAGTATTCCACGTGCCGGGGGGTCAGGGCCTGGTCCGCCCGCCACACGCCGCAGGCGCACTGGCGCAGGAAGCCGTCGGCCTCCCGGCCGAAAGCCACCCGGGCGGCGGCGTCGGTGATCTGCCGCCGGAAGGCGGTCACCGCCTCGTCATACTGCTTATGGACGGCGGCGGGGGTCATGGGCTGGGACATGGCGGACACGCTCCTATTCTATGATCTGATATGGATTAAGCGATCGGATGAGGTCACACCATGGCCTGCTCCAATGCCTCCAGAAAGGTCTGCTTCTCCAGGGGCTTGTAGAGGAAGCCCTTGGCCCCGATGCAGTCCGCCTCCTCTATGGTGTCGTCGTAGGCCAGGGAGGACACCATGACAATCCGGGCCTCCGGGTGCTCGTCCAGCAGCACCTGGGCCGTCTCCAGCCCGTCAATCCCCGGCATAATGATGTCCAAGGTCACGATATCCGGCGCAACCTCGGCGTAGCGGGCAATGGCCTCCTCGCCGTTCTCGCAGTAGGCGGCCACCTCGTAGTCGGTATCCTCCAGCAGCTTGCAGATCTGGATCTCCGTCACTCGGGAGTCGTCCACCACCATAACCTTCTTTTTCATCGTAAACAACCCTCTTTCCAAATCATAGTTTAGACTCTTGCTTCCAAGGAGATGTGATGGAGCAGGCGCAGCCGCTCCCCCTGGTCGCCGGTATAGTCCAGCACGATATGCTCCCCGAAGCCCTCCGGCACATAGGCCCCCCGGCGGAAGCCGGGGACGCTGAACCGGGCGGGAAGCCCCACCGCCTGAAACAGCCGGGACAGCACAAGGCCGCCCAGCACGTTCAGATATTCCTTGGCGACCTCCTCCACCACCTCGGGGGGGAGGTCGTCGGTGCCGATCATCCCCTGGGCCAGCCGGACAAACAACGCCTCGTCCGCGCAGACGGACAAAAAGCCGTCCATCCCCCGCTCAAAGGTGATATACACCGTGCCGGGATTGTCCTCCGGCCCCTTCTCCGGGGCGTTTTCCATCAGGCTCAGGCAGATCCCGGCCTCCCGCCGGGTAATGGCCCGGGTGATCTCGTCCAGCAGGGCCGAAAGCTCCTCCCGGGGAAATATGTAATCCATGCCAGCCCTCCTCTCTCCTGCTTGGCCGGGGCTACATCACCAGGATTTCCCCGGCCACCATTTTCGCCACGCACTGGTGCTCCTCATGCCGCAGGCGGGTGATCTCGTCCCCGATGCTGATCTCCGTCCCGGCGTAGGCCACGCCGCACTCCAGCCGCCCGTCCTCGCCCCGGTCCTTCAGCTCCGCCTTGATGTCGATGAGATCCTCCTCCAGCTGCTGGAGGCGCAGCTCCGCCGTGTTCAGCTTCATCCGCACCTTGCTGAGCAGGCTGGCCTTCACCGGGCTGTCCAGCTGGCACTCCAGCTTCTCCAGCTCCATCTCCAGCTCCTTCAGCTCCTTGCGCACCTGCTCCCGCTCGAAGTTGGTGCAGGGCAGTCCCCCCAGGGCGATGGAGGTGCGGCACTCGGACTTGGCCCCCACGGCGGTCGCGCTCACCTTCTTGGCGGCCCACACCCGTCCGCCCATGATGGTGCCCCGCCCGGACCGCACCAGCACCTCGCCGTCGCAGTAGATGCTGCCGTTGATGATGGCGTCGGTCTGGAGGTTCTCCCGGACGTAGATGGTGGCGTTTTCAATATATTTGGAGAAAATGCAGCGGTGGGCCCGGACGGTGGTGGTGCCGTCGCCTAAAATGCCCTTCACCACCGTGAGGTCGCCTCCGGCCTCCACGGTGCTGCCCGCCTCGATGACGCCGCCCACCCAGATGCTGCCCATGGCCCGGACGGTGAACCCGGTGAGCACGTCCCCCTTGATGCTCACATCCCCCAGGAACTTGATGTTCCCGGTGGAGAAATCCACATTGCCCGGAACCTCCAGCACGGGCTTCACCTGGAAGCTGCGCCCGGTGAACTCCACGTGGCCGGACACGGAGGCCAGCAGGGCGTCGCCGTCCTTGCTGATCTCGGTGTTGCGCCCCTTGGGCAGGGGCACCTCCTTGCCGCTCTTGGCGGGGATCTCCTGATCCAGCACCGTGCGGCCCGGGTCCCCCTCGGTGGGGCGGATGAGGCGGCAGATCTCCTGCCCCTCCTTCACGTTGTGGATCAGGTTCAGGGCCGTGTAGTCCACCTGGTCGTACTCGTCCACCTGGAGCACCCGCTCCACCACCCGGGGCACATAGTCCACAATATTCCCGTTCTTGCCGTCGAAGGCGGGCTTGCCCTGGGCGATCAGGAACAGGTGGAAATAGCGTTCCTCGTCATGGGCCAGCCGGTCCGCCAGCCGCTCGTCCAGGCCGTAGATGATCCCCTGATCCTCCAGGGCCTGGTGGAGCAGCTCCCGGGTCAGCTCCCGCCCCTGGCCCGTGGGCGGGAACACCATCACCCAGGCAAACAGCTTGTCGGCGGACAGGAAGATCCAGGGATGGGCGTCCATCCCCGCCGGCTTTTTCTCCGGATCCTCCCCGTCCTCCCCCTTGGCCGCCTTCTTCTGCCGGGCCTTTTCGGCGTTCTTGTTCTGGTTCTGGACGGACTTCAGCCGGAAGGCGGCCGCCGTCCGCACGGCCCCCTGGAGCCGGGACTTCTCCTTCTTCACCACCTCCGGGGGTAGGACCCCCTCCTCGTCCAGGCATAGTCGGGGGGCGGGCAGGCCGCCCCGCTCCCGCCGCCGGATGGTGTAGAGCTGCTGGAGGGGGTGCTCGGCGGTCAGCTTGATCAGGGCCGGCTCCTCGGCGGGGAAGGGGGAGGACTCCGGCGCGGCCTCCTCCTGGGGCTCAGGCTGGAGGCTTCCGCCGCCCTCCTCCTGAACGGGCGGCTCCTCCTTGGAACCAAACAGGATCGATGAGATCTTCTCCCTAATAGACATTGACAGCACCGCCGTTCCAAATAATTCCCGCCCCGGAGGACGTTATATTCTATTATAGCAAACCCGCCCCCCGTTGACAAGACAGAATTGCCCGGGGGACGGCCCCTGGGCTGACAAAATTTTTTCTGGGAAATGTAAAATGAGCTTGACACAGAATGTAAAGCGTGCTATACTCGCATCGTAAAGCGTGCTTTACATCAACCCCCACAAGAGGGAATCCATTCCGGCGCAGCCCGTCCGCGCCGTCAGGAGGGAGCCTATGGAAAACCGAATCGCCGCCCTGCGGAAGGAGCGGCGGATCTCCCAGGCGGAGCTGGCCGAGGCGGTGGCCGTCACCCGGCAGACCATCATCTCGCTGGAGAGCGGGCGTTACAACGCCTCCCTCCTGCTGGCCCACAAGATTGCCAGGTATTTTGAAACCACCATTGAGGACATTTTCTTATTTGAGGAGGAAGGATCATGAAACGAAACTGCAATTTTACCATCACCCCCGTCTTTTGGGCCGGCGTGGCCCTCAGCTTTGCCGTTCAGGTGCTCCGCGCCCTGATGGAGCCTGCGGGTACGCTGAATATCGTCTTTTGCTTCGCGCAGGGCACCGCCGTGGGGCTGCTGGGCGTGGGCCTGCTGTACGGCTCCCCCAAGACCCGGCCCCTGTTTGACCGCTTCCGCGCCTTCAAGCTGCGGCTGCTGGGCCGCGAAAACGCCAACTGAGGAGGAAACCCTATGCTGATGCGTATATTTGACACGTCCGACTACGACCGCTCCCTGCGCCGCCGCCGTCTGCTGGCCCTCGGCCTGCTGGCGGTGGGGATCACGGGGCTGGCGTGTTACATTCTGCTGATCCACAACAGCGGCGTCCTGCCCGGCTATGCCCGGGGCTTCTACCTGGGGGCGGCCAGCGGGATATCCATCGGGGCGGTGATCCTCCTGATCCGGATGCAGTACCTGCTCACCCACCCGGAGGCCCGGAAAAAGGCAAAAATCCAGGAGCAGGACGAGCGGGAGAAGGCCATCCTCAGCCAGTCCTTCCAATTCGCCGGGATGTTCACCTTCTTCGCCGCCGCGGCTTCCATGTTCGTGCTGGCGGCGGTGAGCCGCACGGCGGCTCTGGCGGTGTTTGGCGTCATCGTGGTATACGCCGTCACCTGGCTGACTGCCAACCTGTACCTGTCCAAAAAGCTGTGAGCGTCCGCTATCTCACCCTGGCTGTCCCTCCGGAGCTGGCGGGCCAGGAGGTGAACACCCTCCTGCGCCGCACCCTGGGGCTGTCCGGCACAGTCCTGCGGCGGGTGAAGTGGCTGGAGGACGGCATCACCCTGGACGGGGTACGGGTCAACGTCCGCGTCCGGGTGCGGGAGGGCCAGACCCTGTCCGTCCGGCTCACCGACCCCGCGCCCACGTCCGGGGTGGTCCCCGCCCCCGGCCCCCTGGACCTTGTATATGAGGACCCGGATCTGATCGTCCTCAACAAGGCCCCCGGCGTGCTGGTGCACCCCAGCCACGGCCACTTTGACGATACCTTGGGTAATTTCCTGATGGATTATTACAAGAAATCCGGGGACGAGTCCGACTTCCACCCCGTCCACCGCCTGGACAAGGGCACCTCCGGCCTGCTGGCGGTGGCCAAGCACCCCCACGCCCAGGAGCGGCTGAAGCGGCAGCTCCACACCGGGGACTTCCGCCGGACGTACCTGGCGGTGTGCGACGGCGCGCCCCCCGCCCCCGACCGCACGGTGGACGCCCCCATCGGGCGGGTGGACGGCTCCCTCACCGCCCGGGCGGTGCGCCCCGACGGACAGCCCGCCCGCACCCACTACCGGGTGGTGCGTTCCTGCGGCCCCCGAACCCTGCTGGAGCTCACCCTGGACACGGGCCGCACCCACCAGATCCGGGTGCATATGGCCTACCTGGGCTGTCCCCTCACCGGGGACTTCCTGTACGGCAGGTCAAACCCGGCATTGATCGCCCGCCCCGCCCTCCACTCGGCGGGGCTGGAGCTGGCCCACCCCATCACCGGGGAGCGGCTGTCCTTTGCCGCCCCCCTGCCCGCCGACCTGGCGGCGTTGATTTCGGAGGAGAATATCCTATGAAAAAATTACAGATTGTAAGCTTCGTGATCCTGATGCTGTCGGTCATCCTGTGGACGGCGGGTCGGATGCTCTCCCCCCTGCCCGACTGGACGGTCCGGGCCAACGGCGTGGTCATGCTCACCGCCATGGCCCTGCTGGTGTTTTCCAGCGTCCGGCTCAGAATTAAGAATTCTTAAAGAATGCCCGGCGTCTGTTGACAGGCTATGTATGCGCTGTATAATATGGCCTGACCTCACATGAGAAAGGAAGGATTTCCATGGCGAAAAACGACCGCTTCCAAATCATCCAGACGGAGGGAAACGGCCTGTCCAGCGACGTGCGGAAGGTGCTGCTGGACACCGCCACCGGCGTACAGTACCTGTTCGTCCACTCCGGCTACGCCGGCGGGCTGTGCCCCCTGCTGGACAAGGACGGCAAGCCCCTGACCTGGGACACGTAAAGGAAAAAGCCTTTCCCCTTCTGCGGAGGGGGAAAGGTTTTTTTCTTCCCCCCTGTGACATTCCCCGCCAAACCGCGTCTTTATGGGTGAAGGGCCTTTCAAGGAGTTGAAAACCATGGACGACAAGGAAATCATCGCGCTGTTCCTCGCCCGGGACGAGGGGGCCATCCAGGCCGCCCAGCGGCAGTACGGCGGCTACTGCGCCGCCATCGCCAACGGCATTTTGGACGACCGGGGCGCGGCGGAGGAATGTGTCAACGACACGTGGCTGAAGTGCTGGCAGTCCATCCCGCCCCAGCACCCCCGTTCGCTGAAGGGCTTCGCGGGGCGGATCGCCCGCAACCTGGCCCTCAGCGTCCGGCGGGCGGACATGGCCCAGAAGCGGGGCGGCGGGCAGACCGCCCTGGCCCTGGACGAGCTCAGCGAGGTGGTGTCCGGCGGCGAGACCCCGGAGGGGGCCATGGACCGTCAGGCCCTCCGGGCCGCGCTGGACGGCTTTCTGGCGGGCCTTCCGGAACGCAGCCGGAGCCTGTTCCTGCGGCGGTACTGGTATCTGGACAGCGTGGAGCAGCTCGCCAAGCGGTTCGGCATGAGCAAGACCCAGGTGACCACCACGCTCCACCGCCTGCGGCAGAAGCTGCGGGCCCATCTTGAACAGGAGGGTTTCGATTTATGAAAAACCACGAGCTTTTGGATCTGATCGGGGACGTAAGCGAGGACTACGTCCAGGCGGCGGACGGCAAGGTGATCCGCCCCAAATTCCGCTGGAAGGCCGTCGCGGCCTGCGCCGCCTGCGCGGTGCTGGTACTGGGGGCCTACCCCGCGTATCAGGCGGCCCACCCGCCCCTGCACAGCTACACGGTGCTGGAGGGCGGCGGCATGACCACGCAGGGCGACGTGAAAGCCCCGGCGGGTGGGACATTCGGCCCCGGCATCATGCCCGGCGGTGCCTATGTGGGCAACGACAGGGGGGAAACAGGTATTGACGGCACCGAATACACCGTCCCCGGCCAGGACGCCCCCGCTCAGGAGAAGGCTGCGGCCCAATACCAGGGATTGCTCCAAGGCCTGGGCGGGCAGGGAGGCTACGAGCCGGAAGCCTACCCCGGCTGGTACGGCGGAGCCTGGATCGACAACAGCTTTTACCCGGAGGCCAAGCTGGCGGTGGCCCTTGTGGACGGCTTCCGCACCGACGAGCTGGAGGCGCAGATTGAGGAATGGTGCGGCGGCGAGGTGGTATTCAAGGATGTGAAATACTCCCGGAGCTACCTGGACCAGCTGATGGAGCCCATCAGTCAGGTGCTGGAGGAGGCGGACATGGACCTGTTGTGCGGCTTTGGTGTGGACGTGATGGAAAACTGCCTTGGCGTGGATATTCACAGTGATGGTAAAGATATCCCCAAGGAGGTGCTGGCCAAGCTGGCCCAGTTCGACCCAGACGGCGACGCCATCCGGGTGCGGCTGCACACCGGCAGGCTGGACACCTTGACAGACGAGACGGTGAAAGGCCCCGCTCCCGCTCCCGCGGCCCCCGACGAACAGCCCGTCCCCGCCGTCATCGAGGACGGCGATCAGATCTACCACGGCGAGGACGCCCCGGCGGACGCCATTCCCGGCGGCGCGTCCCCCGTTGGTGAGCTTCCCCAAGCCAAGGGGGAGGATATCCAGCCCGCCCGCCACGACCTGCTCCCACCGGGCGAATAAATCCCCCTTCCCTTTTTGGGGAAAAACGGTTATAATACGGTCAGCCGGACCCCCGATCCGGCTGACCGTATCTTTTACCACGAGGTGACCCCTATGGCCCGCGATATGAACCGCCCCACCATGAAGATCTCCTACAACGCCCCCGTAGCCCTTACCTTTGCCCTCCTCTCTCTGCTGGCTCTGGTGGCCAACCACTTCACCAACGGCTGGGCCAACGCCACCCTGTTCTCCGTCTACCGCTGCTCCCTGCTGGCCGATCCCCTGGGCTTCTTCCGCTTCTTCGGCCACGTGCTGGGCCACAGCGGGTATGCTCACTACATCGGCAACATGGTGCTCATTCTGGTGCTTGGCCCCAACCTGGAGGACCGCTTCGGAAGCTGGAACGTGCTGTGGGCCATCCTGTTCACCGCCCTGGTGTCCGGGCTGGTGCAGTTCATCTTCTTCCCCGGCACCGCCCTGCTGGGGGCGTCGGGCATCGTGTTCATGATGATCCTGCTGTCCTCCTTCGGCGGTGTGAAGAACGGCACCATCCCCACCACCCTGATCCTGGTGGCCATCTTCTACTTGGGCGGCGAGCTGTGGGACGCCATCTTTGTCCGGGACAACATCTCCCAGCTCACCCACATCATCGGTGGGCTGTGCGGCACCGTTCTGGGCTTCATCCTGTCCTCGGGCAGGAAGTGACACCCCGCCGCCGGACGGCGAGCCGCCCCCCGCTCGAGCACCATGCTCAAACGCAACAACAGCGTCCCCGTCCAGACCGGACAGGGACGCTGTTATTTTGATCCGTCAGGCCCGCGCCGCCCCGGTGCGCCGCGCCGCCTCCGCCACAGCCTTCGCCACGGCGGGGCACACCCGCTGGTCGAAGGCGGCGGGGATGATATAGTCCGGGGACAGCTCGTCCGGGCCCACCAGGTCCGCCAGGGCGCGGACGGCGGCCAGCTTCATCTCCCCGTTGATCCGGGAGGCCCGCACGTCGAAGGCCCCCCGGAACACCCCCGGGAAGGCCAGCACGTTGTTGATCTGGTTGGGGAAGTCGCTCCGCCCGGTGCCCACCACCGCGGCCCCCGCCTCCTTTGCCAGATCCGGCATGATCTCCGGCGTGGGGTTTGCCATGGGGAACAGGACGGGGCCGGAGGCCATGGACCGCACCATCTCCTGGGTCACGATCCCCGGCGCGGACACGCCGATGAACACGTCCGCCCCCTTCATCGCCGCCGCCAACCCCCCCCCGGTGATCTCCGGCCCCGTCAGCTCCGCCAGCTCGGCCAGGGCGGGGTCGTCCTTCAGATCGGGCCGCCCGGGGTACACAATCCCCCGGATATCACACAGCACCGCCCGCCGCAGCCCCAGCTCCCGCAGCAGCTTATAGATGGCCGTCCCCGCGGCCCCCGCCCCGGACATGACCAGCTTCACGTCCTCCAGCCGCTTGCCCACCAGCTTCAGGGCGTTGGTGAGGGCCGCCGCCACGATGATGGCGGTGCCGTGCTGATCGTCGTGGAAGATGGGGATGTCGCACCGCTCCTGGAGCCTGCGCTCGATCTCAAAGCACCGGGGGGCGGAGATGTCCTCCAGGTTCACCCCGCCGAAGGACCCGGCCAGCAGGGCCACCGTGTTCACAATCTCGTCCACGTCCTTGGAGCGGACGCACAGCGGCACCGCGTTCACCCCGCCGAAGGCCTTGAACAGCACGCACTTGCCCTCCATCACGGGCATACCCGCCTCCGGGCCGATGTCCCCCAGGCCCAGCACCGCCGTGCCGTCGGTGACCACCGCCGCCGTGTTCCACCGGCCCGTCAGCTCGTAGCTCTTGTCGATATCCTTTTTGATCTCCAGGCAGGGCTGGGCCACCCCCGGTGTGTAGGCCAGGGACAGGGACTCCCGGTCCTTCACCTCCATTTTGGGCACGGTGTCCAGCTTGCCCCGCCACTCATAATGCAGCCGCAGGGATTCCGCAGCATAATCCATAGTGTCGTCCTCCCGTCTATTTCGCCTCGAATACCAGCACGCTCCGGGGCCCGATGGTAAAGCGGTTCCCCCGCTGGAGGTAGGCCCCCTGCTCCTCCTGCCAGGTGCTCACCACCAGATGCCAGGACATGGAGGCGGGCAGCTGGGGCAGCTCCGCCTCCAGCTCGCACCAGTAGGCGTTGGAGGCCACATAGACCACCTGGGGGCCGCTCTCCCGCTCCCACCCGGCGAACATCACGCCCACATAGTGGTCGTGGCCGCCGAACTCCTCCTTCCAGGGCGCGGTGCCGTGGAAGCTCACGTCCGGGAAGCCGCAGGCCCCGTTGTTGGTGTTGGCCCGCAGCACCCGGTGGGCCTTGCGGAAGCGGATCATATACCGGAAGAACTCAAACAGCCCCCGGTTTTTCTCCAGCAGGGACCAGTCCATCCAGGAGGTGGCGTTGTCCTGGCAGTAGGCGTTGTTATTGCCGTGCTGGGTGTTGCCGAACTCGTCCCCCGCCAGGAACATGGGGATGCCCCGGGAGCACATCAGCAGGGTGATGGCGTTGCGCACCATCCTCTCCCGGAGCGCGTTCACCCCGGGGTCGTCCGTCTCCCCCTCCACGCCGCAGTTCCAGCTGTTGTTGTCGTTGGCCCCGTCGGTGTTGTTCCAGCCGTTCTTCTCGTTGTGCTTGTCGTTGTAGGCGTACAGGTCGTGGAGGGTGAACCCGTCGTGGCAGGTGAGGAAGTTCACCGAGGCGTTGCGCCGGGCCTGGGTGTCGTACAGGTCCTTGGAGCCGGTGAGCCGCAGGGCCGCGGCCTGGGCCATCCCCTCGTCCCCCTTGATATAGCGGCGCATATCGTCCCGGTACCGTCCGTTCCACTCCGCCCAGCGGTTCCACGCCGGGAAGGAGCCCACCTGGTACAGCCCCCCCGCGTCCCACGCCTCGGCGATGAGCTTCACATCCCCCAGAATGGGGTCGAAGGCCATGGCCTGGAGCAGGGGCGGGGACACCATGGGCGCGCCGTTCTCGTCCCGGCCCAGGATGGAGGCCAGGTCGAACCGGAAGCCGTCCACCCGGTAGGTGGTCACCCAGTAGCGCAGGCAGTCCAGGATCATCTGGTGGACGATGGGGTGGTTGCAGTTCAGGGTGTTGCCGCAGCCGGAGAAATTGTAGTAGTACCCCTCCGGCGTCAGCAGGTAATAGATGTTGTTGTCAAAGCCCTTGAAGGAGAAGAAGGGCCCCATCTCGTTCCCCTCGGCGGTGTGGTTGAACACCACGTCCAGGTAGACCTCGATCCCCTTCTGCTTGCAGGCCTGGATGAACCGCTTCAGCTCGTTCCCCTCCCGGTTATACTCGGCGGAGGCGGTGTAGCTGGTGTTGGGGGCGAAGAAGCTGACGGTGTTATAGCCCCAGTAGTTGTAGAGCTTCTGTCCGTCCACCTCCCGGTAGTCCAGCATCTCGTCGAACTCGAAGATGGGCATCAGCTCCACGGCGTTGACGCCCAGCTCCTCCAGGTAGGGCAGCTTTTCCATCAGCCCCGCGAAGGTGCCGGGACAGCGCACGTTGGAGGAGTCGTCCATGGTATACCCCCGGACGTGAAGCTCGTAGATGATCAGATCCTCCATGGGGATGAGGGGGTTGCGGGTGCTGCCCCAGTCGAAGTCGTCCTTCACCACCCGGGCCTTGTAGTGCTGGCCGTGGGGCTGGGTCTTGCCCCACCCGCTCTGCCCGGTGACGGCCTTGGCATAGGGGTCCAGCAGATACCGGGTTTTGTCGTAGATCAGGCCCCGCTCCGGCTCATAGGGTCCGTCCACCCGGTAGGCGTACTCAAACTCCTGGATATTCAGCTTGAACACAATCATGGAGTACACGTTCCCGATCCGGTAGTGCTCCGGGAAGGGCAGGACGGCGAAGGGCTCGTCCTGCTCCCGGTGGAACAGCAGCAGCTCCACCGACGTGGCCCCCCTGGAGTGGACGGTGAAGTTCACGCCGCCGGGGATGGCGGTGGCACCGTTGATGTCGTAAAAGCCGGGGCGCACCTCGAACCCGGCGATGAGGTCCAAGGGCACCAGGTGGATGGCCCGGGGCAGCACCCCGCTGACCGCGGGCGTCTCCGCCCTGGGCGGTTTCATTTCAGCCATGCGCCGTCCCCCCCTCAGCCCCGCAGCCAGGTCACCCGGTCCGGCTCGTAGAAGCCCCGGGCGGGCGGGTCCTCGTCGGGCACGCCCACGGCGATGAGGGCCACGGGCAGGGACTGGGTGTTCAGCAGCTCCTGGACCTTGGACAGCCGGGGGCTGGGCCAGCAGCCGCACCAGCAGGTGCCATAGCCCAGGGCCGCCGCCTGGAGCAGCAGGTTTTCCACCGCCGCCCCGCAGTCCAGGGGCCAGTAGCCCGCCACCCTGCCCGTCTGGGCCTCCGGCCGCCCGCACACCACGATGGCCAGGGACGCGGTGTCCAGCATGGCGGCGAAGGGGTGGGCGTAGCGCAGCTTGGACTTCAGCCCCTGGTCCTCCACTACGAAGAACTCCCAGGGGCGGGTGTTCCGCGCGCTGGGGGCCATCATGGCCGCCTCCAGCATGAGCTTCACGTCCTCCTCGGGCACCGGGGCTCCGGCCTTGTACTTGCGGATGCTCCGCCGGGCGCGGATGGTCTGGGTACAATCCATGTTATAACCTCCTTCATTCAAAAAAAGCGGGCGGGCTTCCGCCCGCCCGGTCAGGGTTGCTCACTTAGAACCTGCATTCACAACCTCAAACGCCGTCTGGCCGGGTCTTTTCCCGCCATCCAGCGTTAAATTTTCTTGCAATACACAAAGTATTCCTGCGAAAATTTGCCTTGTCTGGCGAAAAAATCCCTCGCCCAGCCGGCATCCTCGGCTGTGAAAACAGGTTCTTAGAAATATTTCTTCACGCCCTCGCTGGCCTTGGACGCGTCCTCGCTGATGGACACGGTGTACTTGATGCCGCTTTTCTCGGAGAAGCTCTCCAGCCAGTCCAGGAAGGGCTCCACGTCCTCGTTGCCCACGGTGGGCACCAGCTTGTTCAGGCTCTCGATGAACACGTGGGTGATGTCGTAGTTGCTGGCGTACAGGCCGTACAGGAAGCCCCGCAGGGTGTCGTAGTTGGGGATATTGTAATCAGAGGTATCGACCAGCCGGATTGAGTAATGGATGTCGTAGTTCAGCTTGGAATTGTGGGCGATGGCCACCACGTTGCCGTGCTCCGTATCCACCGCGGTATTGATGAGGTCGATCATCTGCTTGGTCTTTCCGGTGCCCTTCAGGCCCATGATTACCTTGACCATTTTCGATCACTCCTTACTTGAGTATAGAGGGGAGTCCCTCTGTGATAGTCCCATGTTACCATGATCCGGAGAAAATTTCAATACAGGAAAACAAAGTTCATGGAAATTTCGGAAAATCCCTTCCGGGGCGGAGGGAGGGGTTGCAAGGCCGGGGCGGATGGGGTATACTTGTCCCGCAACATTCCACCAGGAGGGATTTGGTATGGCAAGCTGTATAATCTCCTTCAGCGGCCGGAAGGACGGGAACTGCGCCGCCATCGCCCGGACGCTGCTGGGGGCCCTGGCGGGGGAGGCCCGGTGCTTCGGCTTCTCCGCCCTGCGCGTCCCGCCCTGCGGCGGGTGCGGGTACGAGTGCTTCCAGGCCCGGGAGGCCTGCCCCTATTTCAGCGACCCGGCCTTTTCCATCTATGAGGCCATTACGGACAGCGATCTGTCCTATTTTATTGTGCCCAACTACTGCGATTACCCCTGCGCCAACTTCTTTATCTTCAACGAGCGCAGCCAGTGCTTTTTCCAGCACCACCCGGAGCTGTTGGAGCGGTACGAGCGGGTCCCCAAAAAATTCATCGTTGTCAGCAACACCGGCCAGGACAACTTCACCGCGGCCTTCCAATACCACACGGGGGACGCGCCGCCGGAGGTGCTGTTCCTCTCCGCCCGCCGCTTCGGCAAAGCCAGTATACAGGGGGATCTCATGGATTCTCCGGAGGCCCGGGACACGGTGCTCCGCTTTATGGACAGACAGGAGACGCTGAAATGAAACGCATTTTACTGCTCACCACCGGCGGCACCATCGCCTCCCGGCTCACCGACGAGGGTCTGGCCCCCGGCCTGGACGGGGAGAACCTGGCCCGATACCTGGGGGGCCTGCCGGACAGCTATGACCTCACCGTCCGGGACATCCTCCACCTGGACTCCTCCAACATCCAGCCGGAGGAGTGGCGGCTCATCGCCCGGCACGTCTACGCCGCCCGGGACGGCTTTGACGGCATCGTCATCTCCCACGGCACCGACACCATGGCCTACACCGCCTCCGTCCTCAGCTACATGGTGCGGAACATCCCCATACCCGTGGTGCTCACCGGGGCCCAGCTGCCCATCGAGCACCCCCTCACCGACGGGCTGGACAATCTCCGCACCGCCTTCGCCATGGCGGCCTCCGGCTGTCCGGGGGTGTTCCTGGCCTTCGACCGGCGGGTGATGCTGGGCTGCCGCGCCGTGAAAACCCACACCACCGCCTTCGGCGCGTTCGAGAGCGTCAACTGGCCCCTGGTGGCCCGTGTGGACGGGGCGGGGCTGAACCTGCGGGAGGAGGCCATCCCCCCGGTGTCCGGCCCCTGCGTCCTCCGGGACGCCCTGTGCCAGCAGGTGTTCCTCATCAAGCTCACCCCCGGCCTGGACCCGGAGATCTTCGATATGCTGCTGCGGATGCACTACCGGGGGGTGGTCATTGAGGCCTTCGGGGCGGGGGGCCTCCACTTCATCCGCCGCAACCTCATTGAGAAGCTCCACAACGCCGCCCAGGCGGGGATGGCGGTGGTGGTGTGCAGCCAGTGCCTCTATGAGAGCAGCAACTTCACCCTCTACCAGGCGGGGCAGAAGGCCCTGGCCCAGGGGGTGATCCAGGGCTACGACATGACCACCGAGGGGGCCGTCACCAAGCTGATGTGGGCCCTGGGCCAGGCGGACAGCCTGGACGAGGTGCGGGCACTGTTCGCCCGGAGCCTGTGCGGGGAAATCGGAAGCGCGGAGAAGCGGACGGCGAGGGAGCTTGGAGCGGAGTGAAAGCAAAAGCCCAGGGCCCGCGCAGCGGGACCGGGTTTTGCTTGAACCGCAGCGAAAGCGACCGAGCGTCCCGGCCGCTTCGCAGCGTGACAACGCGGAAGCGCGGAGAAGCGGACGGCGGGGAAGTCTGGAGCAGAGTGAACGCAGCGCGAAACGCGAAAACAACGGGGACGGTTGGCATCCGTCCCCGCCGCTTTTTATTCCAGCCCCATGTCCCGGTGGATGTGCGCCCGGAGGGCGTCGAAGGACTCCACGCTCAAATCGTGTTCGATCCGGCAGGCGTCGGCGGCGGCCACGTCCTCCGCCACCCCCAGGTGGATCAGCCACTTGGTCAGCAGCAGGTGCCGCTCGTAGATCCGCTGGGCGATCTCCAGCCCCTCCGCCGTCAGGGTGAGGAAGCCCCCCTCGTCCATCACCACGAAGCCCCCCTCCCGGAGCAGGCTCATGGCCCGGCTGACGCTGGGCTTGGAGAAGCCCAGCCGCTGGGCCACGTCGATGGACCGCACCGGCCCCTGCTCCCCCAGGGCCAGGATGGCCTCCAGGTAGTTTTCTGCGGACTCGTGTATGTTCACCCAATCCACCTCCAGGACAGGCCCCGCCCGGGCGGGCGGGTTTGCCATCGCTTACTGAGATGAGGACAGTATACCATACTCCCCCGCCGATGGCAACGGGAATTTTCCGCCCCCCTCCCGGCGGCATTGCAATTTTTTCCCGGATGTGATATGATATTCACAATTTTGAGACGGCCCAGGGCCGGGGAGGTTTTCCATGGGAAACGCGAAATTCTTAATCCAGCGGGTGCTGGACATGAACTACAGGGCCATGCTGGACACCATCGGCCAGATCCACAAGCGCACGGGCCGCTCCCGCTGGTGGATCTTCCAGGATATGCGCCGCTGCGCCACCAAATACGGCGCGGGCTACGTGGATTACAACCTGTTCGAGCTGTACGACCTCACCCCCGAGCTGCGGGACACCTACCTGACCCGCGCCCGGAACAACGAGATGGTGGTGAAGTATAACAGCAAGGCCGCCATGGACGAGCTGGACGACAAGGCCAAATTCAACGCCCGCTTCGCGGACTTCCTCCGCCGGGACTGGGTGCACGTCACCGGGGAGAACCGGGACGAGGTGCTGGACTTCCTGTCCCGGCACCAGTTCTTCATGTCCAAGCCCACCCACGGCTGCTGCGGCCGGGGGATCGAAAAGCTGAACACCGCCGACTTCCCCTCCCTGGACGCGCTGTATGAGCGGCTGCTGAAGCAGGCCCCCGACCTGGAGCTGGAGGAGCTGATCGTCCAGCATCCGGATCTCAACGCCATCTACCCCGGCTCCATCAACACCGCCCGGATCGTCACCCTCCGGGGCAAACGGGGGAAGGTCTACTTCATCGCCGCCCTGCTGCGCGTCGGCAACGGCAAATTTGTGGATAACTTCGACAACGGCGGAATGCTGGCCCCGGTGGACCTGGACACGGGCACCATCACCGGGGTGGCGGTGGACAAATACAAAAACGTCTACGAGAAGCACCCCGCCACCGGCGCGGCCATCATGGGCAGCGTCATTCCCAACTGGGACAAGGCCAAGGAGCTGGTCACCCGGGCCGCCCCCCTCATCCCGGAGGTGCGGTACGTGGGGTGGGACGTGTGCTTCACCCCCGGCGGCCCCTGCCTGGTGGAGGGGAACCAGTACCCCGCCCACGACCTGTACCAGCACCCGGTGCAGACCCCGGACCGGGTGGGCCTCATGCCCCGCATCCGGGCGGTGGAGGCGGAGGAGGCCAAGCTGAACGGATAAGCTCCCGGCCCCGGGCAGAACGCCCGGGGCTTTTTCCATCTCAGAGCCTGTTTGAAATCTATCAAAACGCCATCCCGGCACATCTTTTTCCGCTGGGCCGCGTTGACTTGACTTGAAATACACAAAGTATTCCTGCGTCAAATCGCCTTGCCCAGCGAAAAAATCTGTGCCCGTCTGGCATTCCGCCAGATTTTAAACAGGCTCTCAGACAGGCAGGTTTTTCCTTTTGCCGGAAATCTCCGGTTTTCCGGCAAAAATTTTGTGAAAACCGCAGAGGAACCCCTTGACAGCCCCTGGGCCTCTTTGTTAAAATCAGAACAGCGAATCCCCAAAACCACCCGGTCCGGCTACTCCCTTGGGCACCCACGCCCATAGCCGCGCCGAGGAAAACAAAAGGAGGAAACCATCCGCCGGACCGGCGGTGCGGCAATGTGGAGACTTGCCGTAATGTCCACGGGGTACACTCCCCGCGGGCGAGGATATGCCGCGGAGGCGGCGTGTTTACGGTTCATCGCTATGGCAACTTTGAGTTTGAAGGGCATCAAGAAGATCTACGACGGCGGCGTCACGGCGGTCCACGACTTCAACCTGGAGATCGCGGACAAAGAGTTCATCGTGCTGGTCGGCCCCTCCGGCTGCGGCAAGTCCACCACCCTGCGCATGGTGGCCGGCCTGGAGGAGATCAGCGAGGGTGAGCTGTACATCGGCAGCAAGCTGGTCAACAACGTGGAGCCCAAGGACCGCGACATCGCCATGGTGTTCCAGAGCTACGCCCTGTACCCCCACATGACGGTGTACGAGAACATGGCCTTCGCCCTGAAGCTGCGCAAGCTGCCCAAGGACGAGATCGACCGCCGCGTCAAGGAGGCGGCCGAGATCCTGGACATCACCCAGTACCTGGAGCGCAAGCCCAAGGCCCTGTCCGGCGGCCAGCGTCAGCGTGTGGCCATCGGCCGCGCCATCGTCCGTGAGCCCCAGGTCTTCCTGATGGACGAACCCCTGTCCAACCTGGACGCCAAGCTCCGTAACCAGATGCGCGCCGAGATCATCAAGCTGCGCCAGCGCATCGACACCACCTTCATCTACGTCACCCACGACCAGACCGAGGCCATGACCCTGGGCGACCGGATCGTCATCATGAAGGACGGCTTCATCCAGCAGATCGGCACCCCCCAGGAGGTGTTCGACAACCCGGTAAACGTGTTCGTGGCCGGCTTCATCGGAATGCCCCAGATGAACTTCTTCAACGCCCGCCTGGTCAAGTCCGGCGGCGGCTACGCCGTCAAGGTGGCGGGCGCGACCATGGAGATCTCCGAGAAGATCCAGAAGCAGCTGGCCGCCAAGAACGTCCCCGAGAAGGACATCGTGCTGGGCATCCGTCCCGTCCATGTCTCCTTCGCCGAGGGCGCGGGTGCCCACACCATCGCCGCCCGGGTGGACGTGTCCGAGATGATGGGCAGCGAGATCCACCTCCACGTCACCGCCAAGGAGGACAACGGCGCGGAGAAGGACGTGGTGCTGGTGGTCTCCACCACCGACCTGCCCGAGAGCTTCCGGGCCGGCATCCCCTACGGCACCACCATCCACTTCACCTTCCCCGGCGAGCTGGTCCACCTGTTCGACAAGGAGACCGAGCGCAACCTGCTGGCCGACTAAGATTCGCCAGCCTGTCATAGCAGACGAGAGGCCCCGCCGCTTACGCGGCGGGGCCCTTTCTTGGAGGGATATCACAGAATGAAAAAGGCTGTCAAGGTAATTTGCGCTATCATCGCCATACTGATCGCGCTGCTGCTGATTATATTGATCAATCACCGGGTGCAGCTCAACAGGGAATCCGCCCTTCGTGCGCCGCTTGGACAGATGGTGGAGGTCGGCGGCCATAATATGTGCGTCTACACGGAAGGCACGGGGAAATCGACGCTCGTTTTCCTGTCGGGCGGGGGCACTTGTTCTCCTATCCTGGATTTCAAATCCCTATATTCCCTGATTAGCGATCAATATAGGGTTGCCGTTGTCGAAAAGTTCGGGTACGGGTTCAGCGATGTTGTCGATAAAAGCCGGGATATCGACTCCATTCTGGAGGACACAAGGGCCGCCCTTACGGCGGCGGGGCTGACCGCCCCCTATGTCCTCTGCCCGCACTCAATGTCGGGGCTTGAAGCCTTATATTGGGCGCAGAAGTATCCTGACGAGGTATCCGCAATCATTGGGCTTGATATGGCGGTTCCGGAATATTATGACAGTATGGACATCAACATACCGCTCATGCGGATCGCAAGCTGGGCGGCAAATTGGGGCCTTACCCGGTTCCTTCCGGGAATTTCGGAAAGTGACGCCGTAAAGCATGGCACACTGTCCGATACGGACAAAGCAATTTATCAAGCGGTTTTCTACAGCCGGACGGCAACGGTAACCATGATAAACGAAACGGAATGGGTAAAGGAAAACGCTAAAAAGGTAAGCGGACTGGGTGCGCCGCAGCTTCCCATGCTACTGTTCCTCTCAGACGGTTCCGGCGGAACCGGGTTTGATCAGGAGACCTGGCGCAAAATACCCATCGAATACATCGCCCAGGTTGATGGCGGAACCTATATAGAGCTGGACTGCCCGCATTATGTGCAGGATTACAAATACGATACGATAAGCGAGCATATCCTCTCGTTTCTGTCAGGGCTGTGACGAATCCTCCCCGCCTGCGGCAAGGGCAGGGCAAACCCACCGTGGTTTGCCCTGCCCTTGTTTTCTTCGCGGCGGCCCGCCGCGTTATTCCACCGTTTTCAAGCTCTCCACCATATCCACCTTTTTCAGCTTGAAGTGGGCCGCCACATTCACCATCACGGAGAACACCGCCGTCAGCACCGCCGCCAGCACGTAGGCATAGGCCGGGGCGGTGCGGCCGAACATCACCAGGTCCACCTCCACCGTCAGCACCAGCCAGGCGTGGAGGAGACGGCCCATCACCAGCCCCAGGACAATGCCGAACAGGGTTAAAAACACGTTCTCCCGGTAGACATAGGCGGTGATCTCCTTGTCGAAGAAGCCCAGCACCTTCAGGGTCGCCAGCTCCCGGACCCGCTCGGTGATGTTGATGTTGGTCAGGTTATAGAGCACCACAAAGGCCAACGCCGCCGCCGACAGGATGATGATCACCACCGCGTAGTCGATGGCCTCCATACTGTTGGTGAAGCTGTCCCGGATGGCGGCGATGTAGGAGTGGGAGGTCACCGCGTCCATGGCCATCAGCTCCGCCGACACCTGGTCGGACTCCGCCCCCTCCCCGTATTCCAGCAGGAGCAGGTTTTGGGCCGGGGCCTCCCCGAACAGCCGCTCATAGCAGGCCGCCGACAGGTACACATTGTGCTGGACATAGTGCTCCACAATGTCGTCCACCCGGACCTCCACCCGGCCGTCCTTGTCGATGGTGACGGTATCGCCCACCTCCACCCCCAGCAGCTCGGACAGCTTTTCCGTCAGGATCACCCCGTCCCCGGGCGGGGTGACGGCCCCGCCGTCCTTCCGGTGGCGCAGGTTCATGAACTGGGTGAAGCCCTCGAAGTCGTCAATGGCGTACAGCCCCACGTCGTAGGCCATCCCCCCGGCGGACGCCTCCGCCGCCGTCTGGCTGGTGAGGTGCCACCACTCCACCATACCGCTGCCGTCCAGGTAGTCCGTCACCGCCGCCAGCTCCTCCGGAGCCGCGTCCTCGTCCAGCCCCGCCGTGGCGTCGTAGAGGGAGATCTCGTCGAACTGCTTGTTGAGTATGGCGAAAATGGACTCATGAAGCCCGAAGCCGGTGACGATGAGGGCGGTACAGCCCCCGATGCCGATGACTGTCATCCAGAACCGCCGCTGATAGCGGAACAGGTTGCGCATGGTCACCTTCCAGGTGAAGGACAGCCGCCTCCAAACGGGCCGGACCCGCTCCAGAAAGACCCGCTTCCCCGCCTTGGGTGCCTTGGGCCGCATAAGGTTGGCCGGGGCAGCCATCAGCGTGGACAGGCAGGCCCACAGCGCGGCCCCGGTGGTGCACGCCACCGCCGCCAGCACCGACAGCACGCACAGGGCGTTCTGCTCCCGGAACTCCAGGGGCGGCATGGCGTACATGATGCCGAAGGCGTTGGCCACCACCGCCGGGATCAGGGTGGCTCCCACCCCCAGCCCAATGACGCCGCCCAGCAGGCTGGCTAAAAAGGCGTAGCCGATGTACTTTTTGGAGATGGACAGCCGGGAGAAGCCCATGGCCTTCAGCGCGCCGATCTCGGTGCGCTGCTCCTCCACCATCCGGGTCATGGTGGTCAGGCAGGCCAACGCCGCCACCAGGAAGAAGATCACCGGGAAGATGGTGGCCAGATTGCTCACCCGCTCCGTGTCCTGGGCGAAGCTGACGAAGCCCACGTTGGTGTTCCGCCCCAGGATGTACCACTGGCACTCCTCCACCTGATCCAGCTCGTCCCGGGCGTCGTCCAGCTTTTGCTGGGCGTCGGCGATCTTCCCGTCCGCCTCCGCCTTCCCGTCCTCGTACTCCTTGAGGCCGCCGGCGTACTCCGCCTCCCCGTCCTCCAGCTTGCCCAGGGCGTCGGCCAGCTCCCGCTCCCCGTCCTCCCGGGCCTGGGCCAGCTCCGCCTGCCCGCTGCGGTAGTCCCGCCAGCCGCCGGCGATCTCCCGCTCTGCCTGGGCAAGCTGCCGCTCCGTCTCGTCCAGCACGGCCTTCGCGCTGTCCAGCTCCGCCTTGGAGCCGTCCAGCTCCGCCTTGCTGCCGTCCAGCTCCGCCCTTGCCCCGTCTAACCGGTTCTTTACCGGGGCCAGCTGGGCGTATCCCGCGTCCAGCTGGGCCTGGGCCATGTCCAGCTGGGCCTTCTGCTCCGCCAGCTGGGCCAGCACCTGCTCATAGGCCGGGGTGCCCTCCGCCTGCTTCAAGGCGGCCTCGTACTGGGCCAGCCCCTCATTTACCTGGGCCTGCTGCCCGTCCAGGGCGGCCTTGTTCCTCTCGTATTCCGTCAGCCCCGCCTGGTGCTGGGCCAGCCCGCTCTGATACCGGGCCAAGCCGTCCTCATATTGAGCCAGCCCCTCCCGGTACCGGGCCAGCCCGTCCTGGTACTGGACCCGCCCATCGTCCAGCTCCGCCTGGGCGTCGTTCAGCTTGCGGGCCGCGTCCGCCAGCGTCCGGCGGGCGTCGTCCAGCTCCCGGTCCAGGGTGTCCCGCCCCTCCCGGTAGTCCGCCCAGCCCTGGTCCAGCTCCTTCCGGGCGTCGTCCAGCTCCCGCCTGCCGTCCGCCAGCTCCTGATCCGCCTCCGCCCGGGCATCGTCCAGCTCCGCCTGGGCCTCGTCCAGCTCCGTCTGGGCGTCCCCGATGAGGGTTTCGTACCGGATCTCCGCCCGCTCCGACCCCAGCAGCTCCAGGCTGTCCAGCAGGGCCTCCGCCCGGTCCTCATACTCGTCGCCGTAGCTGTCCAGCTCCCTCAGGCCCTCCCCGGTGAAGTAGGCGGCGGTGTAGTAGTCATAGGTGAAGTTTTCCCCCGGCACAAACAGGAAGGCATCCACCGAGCCGCTGCCCAGGGAGGAGGTGCCCCGGTCGGTGCCCACGTACAGCGGGCAGTTCACCACGCCCACGATGGTGTAGCTGGTGCGGGTGAGATCCCCCTCGTTTTCCTCCTCCAGGGTCAGCTCCAGGGTGTCCCCCACCTCCAGCCCCAGCTCCACCAGCAGCAGGCCCTCGGTGACGCACTCGTTGGGGGCCTCCGGCAGGCGGCCCCGCTTCACCTCCAGCAGGTTGAGCCGCTCCGGCAGGGAGCGCACGCTGACGATGCAGTCCACCGCCGTGGCATCCACCGACCAGGCCCCCTCCACCTCCTCCACCCCGTCTGCCGCCGACAGGGCGTCCAGATCCTCCTGGGTCAGCCCCAGGGTGGACAGCACCCAGCCGTCCATGAACCCGGTGCGGTCGTAGTACCTGTCGGCGGTGTACTTCATGTCCGGCGCGGTGGCCCGCAGGCCCGCCAGGAAGGCCACCGCCAGCGCGGCCAGCACCAGGATGGACAGAAAGCGGCTGAGGGTGTGCCTGATCTCCCGGACGGCGTCGGTGGTCAGGCGGTTTTTCCGCGCTACCATTCAATCTCCTCCACGGGGGTGGGCGCGCCGCTGCGCTCCATGGCCGCCACCCTGCCGTTCTTGATGTGGATCACCCGGTCCGCCATGGGGGTGAGGGCGGTGTTGTGGGTGATGACGATCACCGTCATGCCCTCCTGACGGCAGGTGTCCTGGAGGAGCTTCAAAATGGCCTTGCCCGTCACATAGTCCAGGGCCCCGGTGGGCTCGTCGCACAGCAGCAGCTTGGGGTTTTTCGCCAACGCCCGGGCAATGGCCACCCGCTGCTGCTCCCCGCCGGAGAGCTGGGCGGGGAAGTTGTCCATCCGGTGGCCCAGCCCCACGTGCTCCAGCACCTCCCGGGCGTCCAGCGGCTCCCGGCAGATCTGGGCCGCCAGCTCCACGTTTTCCAGGGCGGTGAGGTTCTGCACCAGGTTATAAAACTGGAACACGAAGCCGATGTCGTGCCGCCGGTAGGCGGTGAGCTGTCTGGCGTTGTAGCCGCTCACCACCGCGCCGTCCACCGTGATGACGCCGCCGGAGCAGGCGTCCATGCCCCCCAGCATATTCAGCACCGTGGTCTTGCCCGCCCCGGAGGGCCCCACGATGATGGCGAACTCGCCCTTTTCCACCGTGAAGTCCACCCCGTCCACGGCCTTGATGGTGACCTCGCCCATTTTGTACTCTTTTTTCACGTTTTCAAAGGTTATGTAGCTCAATTTTTTCACCGTCCGTTGACGCTCCTATGGCGGACCGTTCCCGGCCCGCCATAGGCGTCATTTGATTGATCTTACTATAACCCATCTGCCGGGGAAACGCAACCGGACGGGGGAAAAATTCAAGATCTATTCAAAGATTCTGGCTCTTTTTTGCCAATACCGCCGGAATGTGCCCTGCCCTTCCAGGTTGTGGTTGACTAACCCTCCCGCCATGGGATACAATTCCGGTACTGGTAAGGGAGTAGTCAGCGGAGCGGACGGGCGGTGCCCGTCCCGCAGGCCGCGGCACAGTCAACATACTGGCGCGGTTGGCGTCTGGCTGTGCCTTTCATGACGAGACTTATCCGCGTATGCGGGTAGTCTCTTTTTTTGTTGTCCCGCATACCTTCCATTAGGACAAAAGAAGGGATGATGTTTACATGGGATTTTGGGAACTGCTGGTGCTGGCCGTGGGCCTGTCTATGGACGCCTTCGCGGTAGCCGTCTGTAAGGGGCTGTCCCTCCGCTCCCTGCGCCCCCGGCACATGGCGGTGGTGGGGGCCTGGTTCGGGGCCTTCCAGGCGTTGATGCCCGCGGCGGGCTGGCTGCTGGGAGCCGCCTTCGCCCACCGGATCGCCGCCATCGACCACTGGATCGCCTTCGTCCTCCTCTCCCTCATCGGGGGGAACATGATCCGGGAGGCCCTCTCCCGGGAGGAGGAGGACTGCGATCCCTCCCTGGCCCCCGCCGCCATGCTGCTGCTGGCGGTGGCCACCTCCATCGACGCCCTGGCGGTGGGCGTCACCTTCGCCTTTTTGCAGGTGGAGCTGATCCCGGCGGTGACCCTCATCGGGGTGTGCACCTTCCTGCTGTCGGCGGCGGGGGTGAAAATCGGCCACCTGTTCGGCGTGAAGTACAAATCCAGGGCGGAGCTGCTGGGCGGGGCGGTGCTGGTGCTCATCGGCCTGAAAATCCTGCTGGAGCACCTGGATCTGATATAAGGATCTGTGCTCACACCCGCAAATGCCCTTTGAACGGGGCTTTTTCCGCCCACCCTTGAGCACAGGCCCTAAGAAACAGCCCCCACCGGAAACCCGGTGGGGGCTGTTTTGCGTCTGCTAACGGGTTACTCGCCGTCGGCCTCGGCCCCGTCCTCTCCGTCAATGGAGACGGACAGCACCTCGTCCTCCTCAAGCTCCACCCCGTCGTCCGCCTCGTCCTCGGCCAGGGGGTTCTCCTCCTCAGCGGAGGCCTCCGCCGCCGCTGCCACGTCCCGGAAGCGGTTGTCGTCGTGGACCTCGTCCTCGATCTCGTCGAACTTGCGGTAGGCGGCAAGGCCGGAGCCCGCCGGGATGAGCTTGCCGATGATCACGTTCTCCTTCAGGCCCTGGAGGTGGTCCACCTTGCCCTTGATGGCGGCCTCGGTGAGCACCTTGGTGGTCTCCTGGAAGGAGGCGGCAGACAGGAAGGACTCCGTGGCCAGCGACGCCTTGGTGATGCCCAGCAGCAGGCGGGTGCAGGTGGGCATCACCAGATCCCCGCCGTCCTCCCGCTTCTCCCCGCCGGCCGCCCGCTGCCGGATGGCGGCGCAGGCGTCCCGGAACTCCACAATATCCACGGTGGAGCCGGACAGCAGAGCGGAATCCCCCGCGTCCTCCACCCGGACCTTGCGCATCATCTGCCGGACAATGACCTCGATGTGCTTGTCGTTGATGTCCACGCCCTGCTGGCGGTAGGGCTTCTGGACCTCCTGAATCAGGTAATTGTGCACCGCGTCCACTCCCCGGATGCGCAGCACCTCGTGGGGGGACAGGGCTCCCTCGGTGAGCCGCTGGCCCTTGGTGACGGTGTCGCCGTCCTTCACCCGGATGCCGGAGCTGTAGGGCAGGGCGTAGGTGACAACCTCGCCGTCGGAGGCGGTGATGGTGACGTTGCAGAGGGTGGTCCGCTTGGTCTCCTCCACGGTGATCACGCCGGAGATCTCCGCCAGCTGGGCCATCTTCTTGGGCTTGCGGGCCTCCAGCAGCTCCTCAACACGGGGCAGGCCCTGGGTGATGTCGCCGCCGGCCACGCCGCCGGTGTGGAAGGTACGCATGGTGAGCTGGGTGCCCGGCTCGCCGATGGACTGGGCGGCGATGATGCCCACCGCCTCGCCCTGGCCCACAGGCTCGCCGAAGGCCAGGTTCATGCCGTAGCACCGGGCGCACACGCCGGAGTGAGCCTCGCAGGTGAGCACGGAGCGCACCCTCACAGACACCTTCCGGTCGGGATCGCCCTCGGCCTCGGCCTGGGTGCGGAGCTGGTACTCGATGCGCTTGGCCAGCGCGCCGTCCACCAGGGTGTCCCGGCCCGCCAGCACCCCGCCGGTCTCAAAGTCCATCACGTCCTCCGCCAGATAGCGGCCCCGGAGCCGCTCCTCCAGCGTCTCGATGACCTGCCCGTTCTCGTTGATCTCGGACACGGTGATCCCGTCCTGGGTGCCGCAGTCCTCCTCCCGGATAATGACCTCCTGGGACACGTCCACCAGGCGGCGGGTGAGGTAGCCCGAGTCGGCGGTACGCAGGGCGGTGTCCGCCATGCCCTTCCGCGCGCCCCGGGAGGAGATGAAGTACTCCAGCACCGTCAGGCCCTCGCGGAAATTGGACTTGATGGGGATCTCGATGGTGCGGCCGGAGGTGTCCGCCATCAGGCCGCGCATACCCGCCAGCTGGCGGATCTGGGCCTGAGAGCCACGGGCACCGGAGTCCGCCATCATGAAGATGGGGTTGTAGCGGTCCATGTTGGCCTGGAGGGCGTCGGACACGTCGGCGGTGGTCTTTTCCCAGGCGGACACCACCAGGCGGTACCGCTCATCGTTGGTGAGGAAGCCCCGCTTGTACTGGTTCTCGATCTTGACGACTTCCTTCTCGGTGGCGGCGATGAGGTCCCGCTTCTCGTCGGGAACGGTCATGTCCGCGATGGCCACGGTGAGCGCGCCCCGGGTGGAGAACTTGTAGCCCCGGGCCTTGATGGTGTCCAGCACCTCGGCGGAGCGGGTAAAGCCGTGCTGGGTGATGCAGCGGTCCACGATCTTGCCCAGCTGCTTCTTGCCGCACATGAAATTGACCTCCGGCTCAAAGACCTGCTCGGGATCGGCCCGGTCCACGAAGCCCAGATCCTGGGGAATCCCCTCGTTGAACAGCAGGCGGCCCACGGTGGTGCGCACCAGCTTGTGCCGGGTCTCGCCGTCAATGACAGCGGAGCGGCGCACCAGAATGGGCTCGTGGAGGTCCAGCACCCCCTCGGCGTAGGCCAGCTGGGCCTCGTCGTCGTCGGAGAACACGCTGTAGACCTCCTCCGCCTTGCCGTCCTTGGCGGCGGCGCACAGGGCGGGGGTGGTGCGGTACCAGCGGCCCGCCTCCTCGTCCCGCACCCAGATCCGGTCGTTGTCCGCCGCCGCGCCGTCGGCCAGGGCCTTGGCGGCCTCGCCGGTGGTCTGGTAGGCGTGCTCGGGATCGTAGGCGGGGTCCCGCTCGTAGGTCAGGTAGTAGGAGCCCAGCACCATGTCCTGGGTGGGCACCGTCACCGGCCCGCCGTCGGAGGGCTTGAGCAGGTTGTTGGCGGCCAGCATGAGGATGCGGGCCTCGGCCTGGGCCTCGGCGGACAGGGGGACGTGGATGGCCATCTGGTCGCCGTCAAAGTCGGCGTTGAAGGCGGTACACACCAGGGGGTGGAGCTTCATGGCCCGGCCCTCCACCAGCACCGGCTCGAAGGCCTGGATACCCAGGCGGTGGAGGGTGGGGGCGCGGTTGAGCATGACGGGATGCTCTTTGATCACGGACTCCAGGGCGTCCCACACGGCGGGGGAGCCCTTGTCCACTTCCTTCTTGGCGGCCTTGATGTTGCTGATGCCGCTCTCCACCAGCTTCTTCATGACGAAGGGCCGGAACAGCTCAATGGCCATCTCCTTGGGCACGCCGCACTGGTAGATCTTCAGCTCGGGGCCTACCACGATGACGGAACGGCCGGAGTAGTCCACCCGCTTGCCCAGCAGGTTCTGGCGGAACCGGCCCTGCTTGCCCTTGAGCAGGTCGGACAGGGACTTGAGGGCCCGGTTGTTGGCTCCGGTGACGGCGCGGCCCCGGCGGCCGTTGTCGATGAGGGCATCCACCGCCTCCTGGAGCATCCGCTTCTCGTTGCGCACAATGATGTCCGGCGCATTGAGCTGGATGAGCCGCTTCAGGCGGTTGTTCCGGTTGATCACCCGGCGGTACAGGTCGTTCAGATCGGAGGTGGCGAACCGCCCGCCGTCCAGCTGCACCATGGGGCGCAGCTCCGGGGGAATGACGGGCAGCACATCGATGATCATCCACTCCGGCTTGTTGCCGGACTGCCGGAAGGCGTCCACCACCTCCAGCCGCTTGACGATCTTGGCCTTCTTCTGGCCGCTGGCGTCCTTCATCTGGGCGCGCAGGGAGGCGGACAGCTCCTCCAGATCCAGGTCGGACAGCAGCTTCTTCACCGCCTCCGCGCCCATGCCCGCCTCGAAATCGTCCTCGTAATACTCCCGCAGCTTCTTGTACTCCGCGTCGGTGAGGATCTGGTTCTTGGTGAGGTGGGTGTACTCGGGGCCGGGATCGGTGACGATATAGGCGGCGAAATACAGCACCTTCTCCAGAATCCGGGGGCTGATATCCAGCAGCAGGCCCATCCGGGAGGGGATGCCCTTGAAGTACCAGATGTGGCTGACGGGGGCGGCCAGCTCGATGTGGCCCATGCGCTCCCGGCGCACCTTGGCCTTGGTGACCTCCACGCCGCAGCGGTCGCAGATCTTCCCCTTGAAGCGGATCTTCTTGTACTTGCCGCAGTGGCACTCCCAGTCCTTGGTGGGGCCAAAGATCCGTTCGCAGAACAGGCCGTCCCGCTCGGGCTTGAGGGTGCGGTAGTTGATGGTCTCCGGCTTCTTCACCTCGCCGAAGGACCAGTCGCGGATCTGCTCCGGGGAGGCGATGCCGATGCGGATGGCGTTAAACTCAGCGTAGCTCATAATTCACCCTCCCTTCTCAGTCTTCGTCGCCGTAGGAGTCCTCGTCCCCGGCGTCGGTCTCGTCCTCAGCGGCGGCCAGATCGTCGTCGTCGCTGCTCTCCTTCATGGTGAAGCCCGCGTCGGCAAACTCGCTCTCGCTGCCCACGTCCTGATAGCGGTCGTAGTCGTCCTCGCGGAAGCGGCCGGGCTGGTAGTTGTCCTCGTCGTCGTCCTTCAGCTCGATCTCGTTGCCGTGCTCGTCCAGCACCTGAATGTCCAGGCACAGGGCCTGGAGCTCCTTCACCAGCACCTTGAAGGACTCGGGCACGCCGGGCTTGGGCACGTTGTAGCCCTTGACAATAGACTCATAGGTGCGCACGCGGCCCGTCACGTCGTCGGACTTGACGGTGAGGATCTCCTGGAGGGTATAGGCCGCGCCGTAGGCCTCCAGTGCCCACACCTCCATCTCGCCGAACCGCTGGCCGCCGAACTGGGCCTTGCCGCCCAGGGGCTGCTGGGTCACCAGGGAGTAGGGGCCGGTGGAGCGGGCGTGGATCTTGTCGTCCACCAGATGGTGGAGCTTGAGGAAGTAGACGTAGCCCACGGTGACGGGGTTGTCAAACCGCTCGCCGGTGCGGCCGTCGTACAGCCAGCTCTTGCCGTCCTCCCGGAGGCCCGCCAGCTTCAGGGTGTCGGCGATGTCCCGCTCGTCCGCGCCGTTGAAGATGGGGGTGGCCACCTTCCAGCCCAGGGCCTTGGCGGCATAGCCCAGATGGACCTCCAGCACCTGCCCGATGTTCATACGGGAGGGCACGCCCAGGGGGTTGAGCACGATATCCAGGGGGGTGCCGTCGGGGAGGAAGGGCATATCCTCCTGGGGCAGGATGCGGG
>CAJUCA010000029.1 GCA_910585265.1 uncultured Oscillospiraceae bacterium
TCAGCTTGAAGGGCTGGCGGCTGGAGCCCAGGATGGTGCCGCCCCGGGTGAGCAGTCCGGTGAAGTCGATGGGGGACAGCTTCTTGTAGTCCTCGTAGATCAGCCCCTTGTAGCCGTCGATAAAGCCAATGATCTCCACCTCGCTGCCGTAGATGTTGTAGAGTCCCTTGGCTACGCCCCGCATGGTGGCGTTGAGGGCCTGGCAGTCGCCGCCGCTGGTCAGCATTCCGATTCGTTTCATGACATTGCTTCCTTTCCAAGCGATATATAGTGTGCCATCCGGCAGGAAAAACAGGGTGGATCAGTCCCGCCCGAGGAGGCGGCTCAGCAGGCCGGAACGCTTCCCCTGTATGCTGGCGGCAGGCCGCTGCTGGGGGGGAGCCTTGGCGGGCATGGGCTTGGGCTTCGGCGGGGCAGGGGGGACGGGCCGCTTCCGGGGCGGCTCCGGCCGTGCCGCGGGCTTGGGGCCGGGGGCCAGCCCCGGCAGTGCCCAGGCCCCGGAGGCCGCCTGATCGCAGAAATGCTCCTGGGAGTTGAACGGCTCCCCCTCCGCCCGAATATAGGAGCCGTCCGGCTGCTGTAAGCGGCCCTTGGCGGTGTCCCGCAGCTCGTCGGCAAACATCTGCTCCAGGTGTGCCCGGAGGGCGGGATCGTCCACCGGGGCGGCTACCTCCACCCGGCGGGTGGTGTTGCGGGTCATGAAGTCGGCGGAGGAGAGATAGACCTTCCGCCGCTCCCCCTCCCCGAAAATATAGATCCGGGCGTGCTCCAGATAGCGGCCCACAATGCTCACCACCCGGATGTTGTCCGTCAGCCCGGGCACGCCCCCGGTGAGGCAGCAGACCCCCCGGACGATCAGGTCGATCTTCACCCCCGCCTGGGAGGCTTCGATGAGCTTGTCGATGAGCTGTCTGTCGGTCAGCCCGTTGAGCTTGAAGCCCAGGTAGGCGGGCTCTCCCGCCCCGGCCCGGGCCATCTCCCCGTCGATATAGGCCAGGATTTTGGTGCGCAGGCAGGCGGGGGCCACCATCAGCTTCTTGCTCTCCTCCAGCACCTCGCCCATGGACAGGGCGTTGAACACCTGGGCGGCGTCCGCGCCGATCTGGGGGTCGGCGGTCATGAGGGCGTAGTCGGTGTACAGCCGCACGGTGTCCTCGTTGTAATTCCCCGTGCCCACCTGGGTGATATACTCCACCTGCTCCCCCCGCCTGCGGGTGATGAGCAGCAGCTTGGAGTGGACCTTCAGCCCGTCCAGCCCGTAGATCACCCGGCAGCCCGCCTGCTCCAGCACCCGGGACCAGCCGATGTTGTTCTCCTCGTCGAACCTGGCCCGCAGCTCCACCAGGGCCACGACCTCCTTGCCGTTTTCGGCGGCGTCCACCAGGGCCTCCACCACCTTGCTGTTGTGGGCCACCCGGTAGAGGGTCATTTTGATGGACACCACATCCGGGTCCTGGCCCGCCTCCTGCAAGAGCCGCAGCAGGGGCCGCACGCTCTCGTAGGGGAAGCTCAGCATCCGGTCGTGCCTGCGGATCTGCTCCGCCATGGGGATCAGCGGGTCCACGTTGGGGGAATTCTGGGGCACCCGGCGGGGGTAGAACAGCTCCGCCCGGTCCCGGAGCAGATCCCGCACCGCGCCGAAGAAGGAGAGATCCAGCGGCGCGCCGCTGGCGAACAGGTGCTTTTTGGACAGCCCCAGGCAGGCGCACAGCCCGTCCCGGATGGTGTCGGACAGCTTGCCCCGGTAGTCCAGCTTCACCGGCTGAAGCCGCTTCCGGCGGCGTATGAGCTTTTCCATGCTCTTGCGGTACTCCTCCGCCGGGATGTCGTCGGGCTGGCTGGAGGCGTCGTCCATGTCGATGTCCGCGCTGCGCACCAGGCGGATGAGCACCGTGCCCTCTACCTTATAATGGACAAAGAGCTTGGAGAGGAAGCTGGCGATCAGCTCCTCCACCAGGATAAACTGCCCCCCCTCCCCGGGCAGGGGCACCAGCCGCCGGAGAACGCCCTCGCCGCAGGGGACGATGCCCATGCGCTCCCCGCCGTTTTTGGTTTTCAGCATGGCCACGGCGTAGATCTCCTTGTTGCGCAGGAAGGGGAAGGGCTGCTTGCGCCCGATGATCTGGGGGGAGAGCAGGGGCAGCACGCTGGCGGTGAAATACTTCTCCAGGAAGGACTGGGTTTTGTCCGGCAGGGCGTCAAAGCGGCACAGCTCCACCCCCTGGGCGGACAGCTCCCCCAGCAGGCCCTTGCAGATCCGGTCCCGGTCCGCCAGCAGCTGGCGGGTTTTGTCCAGCACGGCGGCGGCCTGCTGGCCGGAGGTCATCCCGGTCTTATTGTCCGTCACCCCCATGTTGAGGGTGTCCAGCAGCATCCCCACCCGGACCATGTAGAACTCGTCCAGATTGCTCTGGAAGATGGCGGCGAAGTTCAGCCGCTCGCACAGGGGATTGGCGGGGTCCTCCGCCTCCTCCAGCACCCGGCGGTTGAACTGGAGCCAGGACAGCTCCCGGTTCCCGTAGCAGCTTGCCTCCGGCCCGGGGGCCGGGCCGGTATGCGGTTGATCGCTCATTTGGATCACATCCCTTTCTTCCATCAATGTACCATTTTTTCCCCGGCTGCGCAAGAGTTTTTCTGTTGATTTTTCTCTAAGAATGGGAATAGAAATTTTTGGAATATGGAAGTTTCTGGGACGCGGCGGCGAAAAAAGGCCGTCCCGGTGCTCATGTTCCGGGACGGCCTGAGGCCGGATTAAGCTGACGCTCAGCTCAGGGGGTAGTAGACGATCTGATCGCCCAGGGAAACGGCGATGAACAGGGGCTCGCCGCTGTCCACCACATCGCTGGGCACCTCAAAGAACAGCTCGCCCTCCTTGGACTCGCCCACCTCCAGGCTGGTGCCGTTGAGGCATTTGCCGTAGGTCATGAGGTCCACACAGTCGTAGAGGTTGGCCTTGGCGGAGTCCGCCACCTGCACGATGGGGTCCTGGTCCACGTAATACATCATGGGCATGAAGCTGTCCTTCTCCAGCCCCTTGTTGGTGATGGTGAAGGTGCCGTGGACAAACTGCTGGCCGTCGTGGGGGCTGTAGATGTACATACCGCTGGTGAAGTCCTTGATCACCTTGGCGGAGTGGTAGGTAATCTCCCAGTTGGCGAAGATCACCGGGGTGCCGATCTCCAGCACGCTGCCGTTCTCCGGGGTGTGGTCCACCAGGGAGGTGTAGGCGTCCGGGTTGTTTACGTTGTGGTAGAGGTAGGCCAGCAGGTCGGAGGAGACGGGCACCGGGTATTGCAGGAAGGCGTCGCCGTAGGAGGCGTACACGGTGTCCGGGGCGGCTTCAATGACGGTGCCGATGTGGCGCAGGAAGGCCCCAGTCTTGGCGTCGTACAGGTCCACCTTGGTCCGGGAGTTCACCTGCTGGATCTTGGTGTCCGAGCCGTAGCCGCCGCCGGACTTGTAGAACTCGCCCTTCTCAAAGGCGGCGGTGAGCACCAGGAAGTAGTCCGCCTCGGCCAGGGTGGCGGGTGCCTCCCCCTCGGGCAGGGCCAGCAGGAAGCCGCCCATGAGCTGGAGCTGAGGCAGGGGATCGTCAAAGTCCCCGGTGGTGGAGTTGCGGTAGAAAGCGGCCACCTTCTTGCCCTCCAGCTCGATGGTCTCGGGCAGGCCGTCCTCGGCAGGCTCCTGGAGGGCGGGGCCGTTTCCGTCGATGGCGATCATCACCGGGTCATAGAAATAGTCCTCGCCGGTGAGCTCGGAGGCCTTGGTAAAGGGATCGGAGGCGTGCCCCTCCGCCAGGGCGGGAACCAGGCTGCTGCGCAGGAAGGCCACGTACTCCATGGCCTGCTCCGGGGTGTCCACCTGGATCTTGGTGATGTTGGCGTTGCGGGAGAAGAAGTCGGAGTGCAGGTCGGCCAGCTCCTTGCCGTCGAAGAAGCCCGCCTCCAGCAGGGCGGGGCCCGCGCTGGTGAGATGGCCGGGCCGCTCCTCAATCCACTTCTCCACCGCGCTGACCAGCTTGGACTTGTCGGAGGGGGCGTCCAGGAGCTTGACCAGGGTGGCCCCGTCCAGCTCCTGGGCGGAGGCCAGAATGGGCAGGTAGCAGTCGTAGGGGGAGAACGCGTCCTCCATGGAGGCCCAGAAGGCGTCCGGGTCGGCGTTCACCTGGTTGAGGAACTTGGCGGCGTATTCCGCCGTGGCGGGGTAGTCGTACTGGAACCGGGTCAGGCCGTCGGGCTTATCCTGCCGGTACTCCAGGGCGCACAGCAGGGCCGTGGCCTTGAACTGCTGGCTCAGCTCGCCCTCCTGGGCCTCCTTTGCCAGCGCGTCCTTGTCGATGCTTTCCGCCTGCGCCTTCACGTAATCCTCCAGGCCGCCCGCCTTTTTCGCGGCCAGCCAGTGGATTTCCGAGGAGGGCTTGCTCTGGCAGGCGGTGAGCATCACCAGCAGCAGGCAGGGGATCAGGAGCATCAGCTTGCGTTTCATGAATACATCCCTTCTTTTCTTTCCAGCATTTTCCGGGAAAACCCGGAGCGGCAGTCCACGGTGGGCCGGGACCGCCGTCAAACACTATGATAAGATGGAAGCGGTCCGCTGTCAACGGGGTTTTTGAAATTCATGGCGGATTTTCCAGGTTGAAAACAGGGGACGCGCCCGCTGGGCTCCACAGCGGGCGCGTGTTTGGATTGAATTACCAGCCGGTGCCCACCTGGGCGCAGGTCCAGCCCTCGTCGGTGAGCCACAGGAAGCCCCTGCGGCTGTAGGTCATGGCCCCCTCCGGGGCGTCACCGCCCTCGTAGTCGATGGTGTTGCCCGCCATCATGGTTTGCCGGGCCAGCTCGTTTTCCGGGACAAACACCAGATCATAGGAGAAGCCGAACCAGGTTTTGCCGAAATCCTCCGCCGAGAAGGAGAAATTGTGGCTTTGAACCAGCTTCTCCAGCTCCTCCAGCGTCAGCCCTTTGGGCAGATCCACCTGCACATTGTCCACCCGGATGAAGGTACAGGAATAGTTCCCGCCGGGGGCGGCCTTGGTCAAGGCACTTTCGTAGTTCAACGCCCACTCGTGGGCAATGTCGTGATGGCTCTGGCCCCGGTTGTCTACGGTGCGGACGCGTTTGGCGGTAAGCTCCACCTCGTCGAACCACTGGCGCAGATCCGGATAGGGTCCACCCCAGCCGAATCGCTGGGCAATCAGTGCGTCCTCCTGGTTCAGGAAAGTGAATCGGTAGTGCTCCAGTTTATTTTCCGCAGTTCGGATGATGACCAGAGGGGAATCCTTATAGGCATAGATGCAGGCGGGGCTGTCCGACAAGGGGCTGATCATCAGGCTGGTGCCCTCAGCCTGTTCCAGAAGGGCCACGCCCTCCTGCTCGGTGAGCTTTTCCCAGTTGAAGTCCGTGACAATCCCGCCCAGCCGCAGGGCCCAATATTTGCTGGGGTGCTCCTGGGTCTGGAGGATAAATGGGGTCCCGGGATCACCGGGAATGTTAAGGGTAAAGGCTGTGCCCGGTGCGGCGTTCAGCTCGTTTATGACCGCTTGAATGGCCGTCTGCTCCGGGGTGAGGGCCTCCGGGTCGAAAGGCTCCACGCCCTCGGTTTCCAGCACGGTTTTCTCAATAAATGCCCGGACAGCTTCGATAAATTCTCCCACTTTGGTTTCAACCTCGGTGGCCCCCGGTATCTCAGCCACATCTCCCTCCCAAACGGGACAAGTGGGAGAGGTGGATTGGACGGTGACATAATAGAAATTGCCGTCCGTGGCGAAACAGTGCAGGGGTCCGACTTCAGTATAGCTTTGCTCAAGCTGGGTCTTGTTCCATTTCTCGATGGTCATCAGCCAGCCCCAGCCAACCTCATAGTCGGTATAAGGGCGGTTCATCCAGTATTGTGCCAGAGTCGTGGGGCCATCGGATGTCATCACCGTAGGCTCGCCGCCAGGGAGAGCTACCACGTCCGCCCACAGCACCTCCGGCACGTCCAGCAGCCGGGAGGGAAGGTCGAGCAGCTGGGGCTTCCGCTGGGGATCTGTGGGCTTCTCCGGCGCGCCGGAGAAGGCGCACCCCACGGCGCAGGCCAGGATCAGCGCGGCCGCAAGAGCCAGGGCGATGACGGTTTTCGGCTTCCGGGCGATGAGCGTGATCCGCTCCTTCACCCGCCGCTTGCCCCCGGACATGGTGGTGGCGGTCTGGAGCAGGGGGGTGCGGCCCGCCGCGATCATGCCCACCAGCGTCCGGCCGTAGGGGATGCGCTCCCCCTCGCCCAGGGCGCGGATGGCCCCCTCGTCGCAGGCCAGCTCGCAGTCCTGCCGGGACAGGGCCGCCGCCCACCACGCCAGCGGGTCGAACCAGTACAGGCACAGGCAGGCGCACCGCACCAGCGGCCACCAGTGGTCCCGGTGGCGGTAGTGGGCCAGCTCATGGGCCAGCACGTGACGCAGGCGTTCCGGGCTGTCCAGGGCGGCGGGGGTGACATAGATTCTGGGCCGCAACGCCCCCGCCAGACAGGGGGAGGGCAGGGCGTCCGACAGGTACACCGGCAGGGGGCAGTCAAGCTCAAGCCGCCGCGCCCCCCGGAGCCGCCGCCGGAGCTTCAGGTTGACAGCTGTAAACCACAGGGCCGTGAGGGCCGCGCCCCCCAGCCACAGGGGGCGGGCGTACTTCGCCGCCAGCTCCGCCAGGGTGGGGCCCTTCATAAGCTCCCGGGCCTGGGTGTCGATGGCCATCAGGTCGCCGGGGGTGAGCTGGGAGTCGGACACGCCCTGCCTGCGGTACTCCTCCACCACCTGGGCCCGGGCGTTGTCGTAGGACTGGGCGGGTATGTGGGCCTGCCCGATGGTTTCCACCAGGGCCGTGCCCCGGTCCGCCCGCTCCAGCAGGGCCAACGCGCTGTACGCGCTGGTGAACAGGTTCACCGGGATGAGCAGCCGCAGGGCCACCGCCAGCCACAGGGCGTACTGGACGCGGGGGTCGATCCGCCCCCGCAGCAGGGGCCGCAGGGCGGCGATGAGCAGGATCAGCAGGGAGGAGGTGATGAGGATGCCTTTCATCTGAAACCACCGTCCTCCGCCCGCTCTAAAATATTGTAGAGCTCGTCGATGTCGGAGGGGGAGAGGGAGCTGCGCTCCACCAAGGAGCTGACCAGCAGGCCCACGCTGCCGTGGAAGGCCCGCTCCAGCAGGGAGTCGGCCTCTGCCGCCGCCGCGTCCTCCCGGGCCAGCAGGGCCCGGAACACCTTGGCGCGGCCCGCCTCCTCATAGCCCACCAGACCCTTTTCCTCCATCCGCCGCACCATGGTGGTGACGGTGCTCTTGGCCCAGCCCGCGCTGTCCTTCAGGGTGCGCACCAGTTCCATCAAGGTCTTGGGTCCGGCCCACAGGCACTCCATTACCCGCCACTCGCTGGGGGAGAGGATTCCGCGTTTCTCGTCCATGGTAAATACCTCCTTTTCCGCGGGTGCTGCCCGCCGCAGATTGGTCTACAACTGTAATCCAACTTTAGGATAACACATTGGACTACAGTTGTCAACCAATTTTTTCAGAAGCCGCAAAAACCCCTCCCCGGGGCGGACGGGGAGGGGGCTTCACGCTATGAATGGAACCGGGAGAACATGAACCGCCCGGACTCGGACAGGTGGGACTGATCCCAGGGGCCGTCCGGGGGCGCGCCGGGGCGCAGGGCGGCGGAGCTTTCGCTCTTGTCGCACAGGGACCAGCCGCACCAGCTGATCCCCCGGGCGTCCAGGAAGTCCAGCCACACCTCGGCCTGCTGGAGGAACACGCCGCCGCTGCCGTCGGCGCGGCTTGTGCCCCACTCGGACACGAAGATGGGCAGGCCCTTGGCCAAGGCATCGTCTATACGGCCGCGCAGCTCCGCGCCGTGGGTGCCTGCATAGAAGTGGAGGGTGTACATCAGGTTGTCCCCCGCCACGGGGTCGGCGGCGGCCAGGTGGATGTCCTGGCTCCAGGTGGGGCTGCCGATGAGGATCACCGCCTTGGGGGAGTGGGCCCGTATCACCGATACAATCCGCTGGGCGTAGGGCTTCACGTCCCCGGCCCAGCTCACGTTCCCGTTGGGTTCGTTGCAGATCTCGTAGAGGACGTTGGGCACGTCCCGGTACCGTTGGGCCATCTCGGCAAAGAAGGCGGCGGCTTCTTCCACGTGGGCCATGGGGTTCCCGTCGGAGAGAATGTGCCAGTCCAGGATCACATAGAGGTCGTTGGCGATGGCGGCGTCTACAGCGGCAGCGGCCTTGGCCTTCATTGCGGCGGGCTGGCTGAGGTAGCCCCCCTCCCCGGTGTACATGGCCACCCGGAACAGGTTGGCTCCGCAATCGGCGGTGGCGGCGATGGCACCGGGGGAGGCGAACTGGCCGTACCATTGCAGGCCGTGGCTGCTCATGCCCCGGAGGACGATGGGTTCCCCGGCGGCGTTGCTCAGCTGGGTGCCCTTCACCTGGAGCCAGCCGTTCTGGGACGCACCGCCCTGCCGGGGCTGGACGGAGGGTGCGGGGGAGGGAGCGGGCGGGGGAGAGGGGACGGGGGGCTGTCCTGCCTGGGCCTTGGCGGCGTTCTGGAACAGGGTGCAGGCCTCGGCGCGGCTCAGGGTGTCCTTGGGGCGGAAGGAGCCGTCGGGGTCGCCGTGGACCACGCCGGAGGCGTAGGCGGCCAGCACCGCGTCGTAATACCGCCCGTCCAGGGCGGAGAAGTCCTTGATCTTGGGGGACTGGGCGGCGTAATCCCCACGGGCCTGGGGCAGGAGGGCCTTCATCAGGATTTTCACCGCCAGCTGGCGGGGGATGGGCTGGTCGAAAGTCTCCCCGGTGGGGGGGGATCTCGTCCCAGTCGTACCACCCGGCCTGGAGCGCGCCCTGGAGCTGATCCGCCGCCCAGTGGGGGGCCTGCCCCTGGCCCCCGGGGAGCTTTGCCAGCCGGACGGCCACCGACACGAACTCGGCGGCGGAGATGCTGGCGTTGGGGCGGAAGGTGCCGTCCGGGTAGCCCTTGAGGGCCCCGGCCTGGGTGAGCTGGGAGACGGCCCCCTCGTACCAGTCGCCGGGGGATACGTCGGAGAAGGAGGCCCGGACGGGGAGGACGAACAGGGCCAGGCAGAGGGCGGCGGCGAGCAGGGCGCGGATGGATTTACGCATAGGGATGTCCTCCTGTGTGGGGGTTGGGGCCTGGGAGCATGGCGGAAGCTGGCGTTGGAGGGGGTGAGACGCGGGGCGCGGCATGGGGAAGCTCCGCGCCCTCCAGGGCCAGCAGGGCGCGCTTCACCGCCAGCCCGCAGGCGAACCCGGTGAGGCTGCCGCCCCTGCCCACCACCCGGTGGCAGGGGGTGAAGATGAGCAGGGGGTTGTGGTGGTTGGCCATGCCCACCGCCCGGGCGGCTTTGGGACGGCCCACGCCGGCGGCGATCTCCCCGTAGGTGCGGGTCTGGCCGAAGGGGATGGCCCGCAGGGCGGCCCACACCGCCAGCTGGAACGGCGTGCCCCGGGGGGACAGGGGGACGGTGAACGCGGTCCGCCTGCCGGAGAAGTATTCGTCCAGCTCCGCCGCGGCCCAGCGGGTCAGCTCCGTCTCCCCCTGGGGGGCGGGGCGGTCCGAACCGGACTGGCAAAAGAATACCCGGCTCAGCCCCGTGCCGTCGTCCATCAGGGCCAGGGTGCCGATGGGATAGCTGCGGTACAGCACCGGGCGGAGGCCATGGGGTGCTTCCTGGCTCATTTGGGGTTCATCTCCAGGTACTTCTGGTCGATGTGGCTGTCCACCTGTAGGGAAAATTCCAGCGCGGCGTTGTAGCCCATCTTTTTGTTCCGGTTGTTCATGGCGGCCACCTCGATGATCACCGCCAGATTCCGCCCGGGCTTCACGGGGATGGTCAGCGTGGGTATGCTCACGTCCAGAAGGGAGACGAAGTGGTCGTCCGCCCCCAGCCTGTCGTACAGCTTGCCCTCCTTCCAGGACTCCAGCTGGATCATCATGTCGATGGCACTGTCGAACTTGACGGCGGACATACCGAACAGCCGCCGCACGTCCACCACGCCGATGCCCCTCAGCTCGATGTAGTGGCGGATCAGCTCCGGGGCGGTGCCCACCAGCCCGCCGATGGGGGAGCGGCGGATCTCCACTGCGTCGTCGGCGATGAGGCGGTGGCCCCGCTTCACCAGCTCGATGGCGGTTTCGCTCTTGCCCACGCCGGACTCCCCGGCCAGCATGACCCCCTCGCCGTACACCTCCACCAGCACGCCCGAGCGGGTGATGGTGGGGGACAGGGCGGAGCGCAGGTAGGCGATGAGGGTGCTCATGATGTCGGCGGTGTTCTCCTTGGTGCCCAGAATCACCTGCTGGTGCTTTTTCGCCATCTCCAGGCACTCCGGGTAGGGCTGGAGCCCCCGGGCGAAGATCACTGCCGGGGTGCGGTAGGAGAACAGCGTGTCGAACACCACGGCCCGCTTGGCGGCGGGGATCTCCTTCAAATAGGAGATCTCCACCAGGCCCAGCAGCTGCATCCGGTCCTTGTCGAAGTAGTCGAAGAACCCGGTGAGCTGGAGGCCCGGACGGTTTACGTCCTCCGTGATGATCCGCCGGTTCCGGTAGCCCTCCGGGCCGTAGATCACGTTCAGGTGGAAGTTGTCGATGATGGTGCCCAGCTTGATGCCCACGCAGTCTGCCATGGCAGCGCGCCCCCTTATCCTTGAAATACTGCTTTTTAGAACCTGTATCACAACCTCAAACGCCGTCTGGCCGGGTCTTTTTCCGCCAAGCCGCGTTGAATTTTCTTGCAATACACAAAGTATTCCGGCGAAAATTCGCCTTGCCTGACGGAAAAATCCCTCGGCCGGCCGGCATCCTCGGCTGTGAATACAGGTTCTTATTTTACCACATTCCGCCCTTGAAAAAAATAGGGGATTGCGCAAATTTATACTTGATTTTTGGCGGCTTCTGTGGTAGCATAATGAAGTTATCGTGTGCGACACCGTGTGCGTTATTCCAAGCAGCAAGGAGGTTAGTCAATATGGCCAAGTGCGAGTTCTGCGGCAAGGGCGTGAACTTCGGCATCCAGGTTTCCCATTCCCACCGCCGCTCCAACCGCCCCTGGAAGCCCAACGTCAAGCGCGTGAAGGCTGTGGTGGACGGCACCCCGAAGCACGTCTATGTGTGCACCCGCTGCCTCCGTTCCGGCAAGGTCACCCGTGCTGTGTGATTCCATAGGAAAGCAGATTGAACCCCGTGCAGGTGCACGGGGTTCGGTTTTTTTATTTGCCGCCGGGACCGGAGAGGCCCGGCCGTGAACAGGGGCACTAAATCCAGCTCTGCTCCTCCTCCAGCTCGTCCCGGCGTTCCCGGGCCATGAGCCGCTCCAGCACGCCCCGGGGGTCCGCCTCCCGGTACAGCACCTCGTAGGCCCCGGCGGTGATGGGCATCTCCACCCCCGCCTTGTCCGCCATCTGCTTCGCGCTGGCGGCGGCGTAATAGCCCTCCACCACCGCGCCGCCCAGCTCGTCCATGGCCTGTTGGGCCGTCCTGCCCTGGCCGATGAGGATGCCTGCCCGGCGGTTCCGGGAGTGCATGGAGGTGCAGGTGACGATGAGATCCCCCACCCCGGCCAGTCCGGCGAAGGTCTCCTTCCGGGCCCCCAGGGCCACGCCCAGGCGGGCGATCTCCGTCAGCCCCCGGGTCATCAGCATGGCCTTGGTGTTGTCCCCGCAGCCCATGCCGTCGCAGCAGCCCGCGCACAGGGCGATGACGTTTTTCAACGCCGCGCCGATCTCCACCCCCGTGATGTCCGGGGAGGTGTATATGCGGAGCTGGCGGCTCATAAACAGGTCCTGGGCCAGCAGGGCGGCGTCCCGGTTCCCGCAGGCCACCACCACCGCCGTGGGCACGCCCCGCCCCACCTCCTCGGCGTGGGAGGGGCCGGACAGCACCACCACCGGGTTCTGGCCGTCCAGCTCCTGCTCCACCACCTGATGGAGGAGCAGGGAGGTGTCTTTCTCGATGCCCTTGGACACCAGGATCACCGGGGCACCGGGGGACAGGAAGGCTTTGAGCTGCTTTGCCGTGCTCCGCACGGCGAAGGACGGGGTGGCCAGCACCACCGCGCCGCAGTCCTTCACGCTGGCCAGATCCGTGGTGAGCTCCAGGGTGTCCGGCAGGGCCACGCCGGGGAGCATGGGGTTCTCCCGCTTCTCCCGCAGGGTGGCGTTTTCCTGCCCGCTGTAGCTCCAGAGGGTGGTCTGGTGTCCGTTGTTCAGCAGGGCCAGGGCCAGGGCGGTGCCCCAGGCTCCGCTGCCGATCACCGCTGTTTTCATGGGGTTTCCTCCTCGTTTCCGGCAGTCTGCCCGGGCGCGTGCTCCGCCTCCTGGCTGGGGGCGGGCGTTTCTTCCGCCTGGGGCTGCGGGGGTTCCTCTGCTGCTTCGGGCTGTGCTCCGCCCTCCCCGGCGTCAGGCTCCGGCTTCTTTTTGTGGAGGGAGAATTTGGACTCGGTGCCCTTGACGAGCCGGACGATATTTCCCCGGTGCTTCCACAGGATCAGGCCGCCCACCAGGACGGACAGCAGCAGAATCAGCGGCTCCCGGTACACAAACCAGGTCACGAAGGGGAAGGAGAATCCGGCCCAGCAGGAGCCGAGGGACACATATTTCGTGGCGGCGGCCAGAAGGATGAACCCGCCCCACACCACCGCCGGGATGCACCAGCTCCAGGGGTTCCCGCTGTCGAAGCCCATCATGATGGCGATGGCCCCGCCGGACAGGATGCCCTTGCCCCCCCGGAACTGGAAGGTGCAGGGGTACATATGCCCCAGCAGGCAGAAGGTGCCCGCCCAATACTTGGCCAGGGCCACCAGCTCCGGCGAGATGTGCCCCGCGATAAAGGTGGCGAACAGCACCGCCAGCACCGCCTTCACCACGTCGGACAGGATCACCACCAGGGTCAGCGGCCCGCCGAACACCCGGTAGAAGTTGGTCAGCCCCGCGTTGCCGCTGCCGTGGCTCCGCACGTCGTTGCGCAGGATATACCGGGACACCACCACCGCCCCGTTGAAGCAGCCCAGGCAGTAGGCCACCACAGCCACCCCCGCCGCCGCCAAAGCCAGCCAGCCGGGGGCTGTCCCGGCGGCGTCAAGATATCGAGACAGCATTACGACTCCTCCTTATCGCCCTTTTGCCGGATGGTAATGCGCACCGGCGTGCCCGTCAGGCCGAAGGTGGCCCGGATCTGGTTTTCCAGGTACCGACGGTAGGAAAAGTGGAACAGCTGGGCGTCGTTGCAAAAGATCACGAAATGGGGGGGCTTCACCCCGATCTGGGTCATATAGTAGATCTTCAGCCGCTTGCCCTTGTCGGTGGGGGGCTGGACCCGGGCCTGGGCGTCCGCCAGCACCTGGTTGAGCACGCCGGTGGGTATGCGCATGGCGGCCTGGTTTACCACGCTGTCGATGAGGCCGAACAGCTTTTCCACCCGCTGGCCCGTCAGGGCGGAGAGGAACAGCACCGGGGCGTAGGTCATATAGCTCAGGTCCCGGCGGACGTCCTCCTCCATGCGCTGCATGGTTTTGCCGTCCTTTTCGATGGCGTCCCACTTGTTCACCACGATGATGCAGGCCTTGCCCGCGTCGTGGGCCAGCCCCGCCACCTTGGTGTCCTGCTCCGTGACTCCCTCCTGGGCATCGATCATGATGGCGCACACGTCGCTGCGCTCGATGGCCATAGTGGCCCGGAGGACGGAGAACTTCTCCACCCGGTCGTCCACCTTGGACTTTTTCCGCATTCCGGCGGTGTCGATGATGAGGTATTTCTGCCCGTCCTTTTCAAAGTAGCTGTCCACCGCGTCCCGGGTGGTGCCCGCCATGTCGGACACGATCACCCGCTCCTGGCCCAGAATCCGGTTCACCAGGGAGGACTTGCCCACGTTGGGCTTGCCGATGATGGCTACCTTAATCACATCGTCCTCCGCTTCCTCCTGATCCTCGGGGGGGAAGTGCTCAAAGCAGGCGTCCAGGAGATCGCCGGTGCCGTGGCCGTGGACGGCGGAGACGGGGTAGGGGTCCCCCAGCCCCAGGTTGTAGAACTCGTAGATGTCCGGGTTGGTGTGCCCGGTGGAGTCCATCTTGTTCACCGCCAGCACCACCGGCTTCCGGGACCGCTGGAGCATCCCGGCCACCTCCTGGTCGGCGGCGGTCATGCCGGTGCGGATGTCGCAGACAAACACGATCACCGTGGCGGCGGCGATGGCGATCTCCGCCTGCTCCCGCATGAAGGACAGGATCTGATTGTCCGTCCCCGGCTCGATGCCGCCGGTGTCCACCAGGTCGAAGGTGCGGCCCCGCCACTCCGCCTGGGCGTACAGCCTGTCCCGGGTAACGCCGGGGGTGTCCTCCACGATGGAGAGGCGTTTTCCCGTCAATTTATTGAACAGCATGGATTTGCCCACGTTTGGGCGGCCGACGATGGCCACCAGGGGCTTTGCCATGAAAATCCCTCCTTGGGGGGCCGGACTGTTCTGAGCCGGGCCCTGATTTTTCCTGCGGTGCCGCGGTTGCGGGGATGGCTGGATATACGAGGATAGTATACCAAAGTTTTTTGAAAAAAGATAGGGGGTTTTTGCAAAAAGGGAGGGGATCCGTTTTCTTGGGAAAGCCCTTGCCTTTCGGCAGGCCATTCGGTATAATGTGCAGGAAGATTTTGCGGCCCCAGGGGCCGCGAGCAAGGGAGAGAGACGGTATGTCGGCAGATCAGAACAGGCCCAGGGGCCGGGAGCGGAACGTCACCGGGCCGGGCAAGACGGTACACAAGCGGGGGGACGGCCTGGGAACCGGGCCGGTGGGTTCTGTTGGCGGGCACTCCGGCGGTGGGCAGGGCTCCGGCGGCGGCACCCGGGGAACCGGGGGCAGAGGGGGCGGCGTGAAGCTGATCCTCCTGCTGCTGGCGGTGCTGCTGGGCGGCGGCGGGGGGCTTACCGCCTTCCTGGGCGGGCAGGGCTCCACTCCCCAGACCTCGCCCCAGGGCCAGCAGCAGCCCAACCAGGGGGGAACGGTTTCCGGCACGGACTGGACCCAGCTGCTCAGCGGGCTGGGGGCGGCAGCGTGTCCTATGGCTGGGACAATCCGGCCAACACCGGGCGGCTGGACACCTCCGTGGCGAAGGGGGCCCGGGAGAAGTACACCAAGCTGCTGGGAAACGGGCGGGACACCGCCACCATTATGGTCTATATGTGCGGCACCGACCTGGAGTCCCGGAACGGCATGGGCACCGCCGATTTGAAGGAGATGCTGGCGGCCGGGGTTGGGGACGGGCTTAACCTGCTGGTATACACCGGGGGGTGCAAGGGCTGGAAGAACAATCTGGTGTCCAGCGGGTCCAACCAGATCTGGCAGGTGCGGGACGGAAAAATGATCTGCCTTCAGGACGACCTGGGCAGCAGGTCCATGACGGAGCCGGACGTGCTGTCCGGGTACATCAAGTGGTGCGTGAAGAACTACCCCGCCAGCCGGTATGAGCTGATCCTCTGGGATCACGGCGGCGGGTCGGTGAGCGGGTACGGCTACGATGAGAAGTTTGCCTCCTCCGGCTCCATGAGCCTGTCCGGGCTGGACGAGGCGTTGAAGGACGCGGGAGTCAAGTTCGACTTCATCGGCTTCGACGCGTGCCTGATGGCCACGGCGGAGACCGCCCTGACTTTGGCGCGGTACGCGGACTACCTCATCGCCTCGGAGGAGACGGAGCCGGGAGTGGGCTGGTACTACACCGGCTGGCTTACCGCCTTTGGGAAGAACCCCTCCCTGCCCACCGTGGAGCTGGGCAGGCAGATCGTGGACAGCTTTGTGGACACCTGCGCGGACCAGTGCCGGGGCCAGCTCACCACCCTGTCGGTGGTGGATCTGGCGGAGCTGGAGGCTGTGCTGCCCGGCGCGCTGGCGGACTTCTCCCAGTCCACCGCCAAGCTGCTCCGGGACAAGGAGTACCAGACCGTTTCCAACGCCCGGAGCGGGGCCAGGGAGTTCGCCCAGTCCAGCAGAATCGACCAGGTGGATCTGGTGCATCTGGCGAAAAAACTGGGCACCAAGGAGGGGGACGCCCTGGCCCAGGCCCTGCTGGGGGCGATGAAATATAACCGCACTTCCGCCAACATGACAAACGCCTACGGGCTGTCCATCTACTTCCCTTACCGGAAGTCCTCCGGCGTGGACAAGGCGGCCTCCACCTTCGGGGAGATCGGCCTGGACAAGGGGTATATTCAGTGCATCCGGCAGTTTGCCAGCCTGGAGGTCAGCGGTCAGGCGGCCTCCAGCGGGACGGCCTCGCCGCTGCCCTCCCTGCTGGGTAGCCTGGGCGGATCGGGGGCGGGGGCGGATCAGATCTCCGCCCTGCTGGGCGAGCTGCTGGGAGGCTCCTTCGGGCGGTTCCAGGGACTGGACGGGGAGAACACCGGGTTTCTCAGCGACCGGGCCCTGGGGGACGACGAGCTGGTGCAGTATGTGACGGACCACCGCTTCCCCGCCGAGGCCCTGCTGTGGCAGGAGGGGGCGGACGGGACGCCCGTCATCCGGCTGAACGAGGAGCAGTGGGGGCTGGTGCAGGAGCTGGAGCTGAACCTGTTCTATGACGATGGGGCGGGTTGGATCGACCTGGGGCTGGACAATGTGTTCCAGTTCGACGGGGAGGGCGGGCTGCTGGGCGTGAACGATGGCGCGTGGCTTGCCGTCAACGGACAGCCGGTGGCCTACTACCACAACGCCACGGTGGACAACGGCGAGAGCTACACCATCACGGGCCGGGTTCCGGTGCTCCACAACGGGGCGCGGGCGGAGCTGATCCTCACCTTTGACAACGAGCACCCCGGAGGGTATGTGGCGGGGGTGCAGTCTGTGTACCTGGACGGGGAGACGGACACGGTGGCTAAGAGCCTGTTTAAAATCTGGCGGAATGCCAGACAGGCGCAGATTTTTTCGCTGGGCAAGGCGATTTGACGCAGGAATACTTTGTGTATTTCAAGTCAAGTCAACGCGGCCCAGCGGAAAAAGATGTGCCGGGATGGCGTTTTGATAGATTTTAAACAGGCTCTAAGAGCCAGCCGGAGCTTCTCCCCGGGGACACCCTGGAGTTTTTGTGCGATTACTACAGCTATGAGGGGGAGTACCAGGACAGCTACCTGCTGGGCGATCCGGTAACGGTGGGGGAGGATGGGCTTATGGTCAGCGATGTGCCGCTGGTTGGGATCACTCGGGCGGCTTACCGTTTTACAGATCTGTTCGGACAGCATTACTGGACGGCGGCGGTGCCCTGAGGGGGACAGCCGCGGAAGGATGAAAACAGGCGGCGGCCGCGGGTTTGCGGCCGCCGCCTGTTTCGCGGGACAGGGACGCGGAGGGGCGGGGGCGCATAGGATGGGGCAAAGGAGGGTTTCCTTATGCCTATTATCTATTTGTCACCATCTACACAGGAAGCGAATATGTACGTCAACGGAGGCAGCGAGGAGGAGTGGATGAACCGGCTGGCCGACGCCATGATCCCCTATCTGGACGCGTCGGGCATCCGCTACGTGCGCAATACCCCGGATATGACCGCCGTGTCCTCCATCCGGGCCTCCAACGCCGGTACTTATGACCTGCACCTGGCCCTGCACTCCAACGCGTCCGCCCCCAGCAATTACGGGGGCACCCGGGGGATCATCGTGTTCTACTATCCCGGAAGCTCCAACGGCAGGCGGGCGGCGGAGCTCATGGCGGACAATCTGAAATCCATCTATCCCCTGCCCAACCGGGTGCGGGCGGAGGCCACCACCTCCATCGGTGAGGTGCGCCAGCCCAGGGCCCCGTCGGTATTCATCGAGCTGGGCTATCATGACAATGAGGACGACGCCGCCTGGATTAAGAACAACCTGAACCAGATCGCCCGCACCATTGTGCTGGCCCTCACCGAGTATTTCGGGATCCCCTTCCTGGCCCCTGGAGGCTCTCCCCGGCAGGGGGTGGTGGATGTGGACTGGGGCTATCTGAATATCCGCTCCCGGCCGTCCACCTCCGCCCCGGTGATCGCCAAGGCTTACGACGGGGCGCGGCTGACCATCCTCAACCAGTGGGAGGGGTGGTATCTGGTGTCCTTCGACGGCGCAGAGGGTTATGCCAACAGCGATTTTATCACCCTGCTCTGAGCCGGGGCGGGAGGATGCCCGGGTCCCGGTCCGCCTGCCTCCGGGCCGGGTGTGGGTTCCGGCGGGGGATCTCTCCGCCGCCCTGCGGGCGTTGGAGCTGCTCCAGTCGGCCCAGCCGCCGGACGAAGGGCCGCCGCCGGGGATGGATTCGGTTTGAGCTTTACAAATTGTTCAAAGATATTTCAAAGTCTATACACCACTTGGGGCTGGAATATGGTATGCTTAACACTGTCAGATGCAATGACAACTCCTCCCTCTCTCTTTTCTTGAATCGACCGGCAGCAGCCCACCGCCCCCCTGCGGTGGGCTGCGCCAATTTCCGGATTTTTGGCGGCGGGTGGAAAAACGTGAAAAAACTTTAAATTCCCTCTTGATTTTTTGCGGGGGGTGTGGTAGTATATTTGAGGTTCACAGAGTAGTTTCATATCCGGGTGTGGCGAAGTTTGGTATCGCGCTTGACTGGGGGTCAAGAGGCCGCAGGTTCAAGTCCTGTCACTCGGACCATTTTCCTGATAAAAACCGCTGATTTTCAGCGGTTTTTATCATTTTTCATAACTTTTTTGACGCTTTTATTTTTCGCATTTGTTGCCCGACCCAGATTTGACCCATACCAGGAAAATTTCAGGGAACGCCAGGTGGGAAACCTGGCGCTCCCTGCTCTGTCCGCAAATATTTTTTAGAGGTTCTGGGCGATGAAGCTGCCCATGCGATCCGCGGCCTCCTTCCGCATATCCCCGGTCACGTGGGCGTAGGTGTCCAGTGTGAAGCCCGCGCTGTAGTGCCCCAGGATGTTGGACACTGTTTTGATGTCCACACCCTGCTGGATGGCCAAGGTGGCGAACGTATGACGCAGCCCGTGGAAGGGGAAGTTGTCGGTGATTCCGGCCTTCCTCAGCAGGGTCTTGTGCAGCCGCCCGATGCAGTCCGGGCCGTACATTTTCCCCGTCACCGGCGAGGGGAACATATAGGGGTTGGACGGATGCTTCTCGTGCTCCTGCATCAGCAGGTCCACCGTCTCTTTGGGCAGGCAGATCGTCCGCACCGAATTGGCGGTTTTCGGCTGGGTCACCCGCACCTCGCCCTTCAAACGCCCCGCAGATTTCGACACCGTCAGGGTTCGGGCCTCCACATCAAGGTCAGTCCAGAGGAGGGCCGTCAGCTCGCCCCTTCTTAGACCCGTGGTCAGCTCCAGGTAGAACATGGGCAGGACGCCATGCTCCTCCGCCGCGCTGAGGTAGGCTCCAATCTGCTCCGCCGGAAGGATCTGCATCTCCTTTTTCTCCTTGGGCGGCAGGCGGCAGCCAATAGCCGGGTTGAAGGGGATAAGCCGCTCCTTCACCGCCTGGTCCAATGCCGTGCGGAGCATGGCGTGGAGACCGCGTACCGTCCGGGCGCTCAGGCTTCGATCTTCCATACCCTCATATTTCTCTACCCTGCCGCTTTTTTTGGTCTTGTTGTAGAACTTTTGAAGATCCAATGTGGTGAGCTTTTCCAGCTTGATTTTGCCGATGTTGGGCGCGATGTGGTGTTCAATGTAGCTGCGGTAATACTCTGCCGTGCTGTCTTTGACGGCGGGCTTGCAGTAGTTCTCGTGCCAGAGCCAGCACCACTCCTCCACCGTGTACTGACCAGATTTGGCTACATCAATTTTGCCGCTTTTCTCGATTGCCTGGGCCAGCTTTTCCTTGCACTCCTTCTGGGTCTTGGCAAGGACATTTTTGTAGATGGCCTTGCCTGTCACCGGGTCGCGGCCCGCCGTGTAGCGGCCCTCCCAACGGCCATCAGAACGCTTGCGCAGGCTGCCCTCGCCGTTTGCTCTTTTCTTTGCCGTGATCACACACCTCCATTTCTGATATCGCCGTCATTATCATCCATGCACTCGGCCATCATCCGAACGCCAAGCCGGAACCCCAGGATGAAATTTTCCAGGGCTGTGATGCTGTCAATTTCATGCTGCGACTTGATGAGTTTTGCCAGGATTGTTTGCTCGGTTTCGTCAAGTAGCTCCGTGAGCTGATTTTCGAAACGGGCCACTCGGTCTGTCGCCCTCTTCAGCTCCGAATTGGGTGCCATATCCTGCGCGTTGGGTGTGATGTTGCCGTAGTAGAGATCTTCCAAAGTTTTTCGCATTGTTCTCGCCTCCTGTAGCGACACACCATACCACAAGCTGGCGGGAATAGCCATGGCAAACGGGAAAGATTATCAGTTCAGACACAACTTTTTGGGTGGCGTGTTGCGGCATTATTCTTTGTTAACAGTGGTGCAATTCACAGTCCCACACAACGGCCCACAAAGGCGCCGACACCGCGTTCTCTCTGTGGGGGGGACACGGATGCCGCTTGCCCCGCAGGATGGGCACAAACCGCTTCACAGGGGTGAACACGCCAGAAATGAACTGAGGGCCGCTCCGTGTGGAGCGGCCCCCGGCGATATCGTTTGGGCCGTGCTATTGCGGATAGCGGGTGTATATAGCATATCCAGGCTGTTCTTCCAGCCACCACTTGAAGTACTGCCCTCCCCAGCGAACTTTATTGTTCAGCCCGCTCTCGGTGACTTTGATGTACTCATCGGTTTTCTTCGCCACCACAACTACGTGGCCATTGCTGCTGTTGTCATAGCGGATCAGGTCACCGGGGCGGATCTGCTCCCAACTCGGGCTGTCCACCCGCCGCCAGGGTAGGTTCCCAAAAGCTGCGTCCGAACACAGTGTGGCCCATCCGGAGCAGTGAATCCCCTGGCTATATGGCCCGCCGCTGGTGGAACGGTAGGGTGTGGGGAACAACGCCCCATTGGGGTAGATTTCCTGGAGCTGCGCCAGGGTGGCCTGGACGCTTTCTTCCGTGGGGCCGGACGGCGTGACGGGGATCTCCTCCTGGTAGGGCTGTGTGCTGTCGATGTAGACGGAGTTGGTGGCGGCATCATAGGTCACCCCAAAATCCACTGCCCTGCCGATGTCCCGGAGCCTGACGTAGTTGTTCCCACCGATGTTGTAGGCGGTCATGGAGACCCTCAGCCCATCCACGTAGATGGGCTGACTGCTGGGCCGGGCGGTGAGGTAGTCCGCCGCCTGGACGGCGGGGCCACTCAGCGTGAGACCGGCAAGGATGCCGAGTCCCATGAAGATTGCTCCCTGTTTTCTGCTCATGATTTGATACTCCTTTCGTTTTTGGTAAACAACACCATACCGAAGAATCGTCAGAAAATCCAGAACAATCGAAAAGCGTGGCGTAGAAAAACAGCGGCGTAAACGAAGCACTTTGCACAGTGCCCGGCTTGAATGGCAGGCATTAGCCTCCTGCCATCTGCGCATCGATCCAGCCGAGGAATTTCTCCTTCGGCACTACGATCCTGCTGCCAATTCTCAACGCTGGAAACCCCTCAGCGCGCACCAGCTCATATGCCCCCGCACGGCTGATACCCAGTACCGCCGCCACTTCCGGCGCCGAGAGCATCAGCGGCAGTTCATCATAGGTTGTGTATTTTACTTTCTCCATTTTGCTCCTTTCCCCCTTCTCGCGGAAGGGTTGCTATCTTGTTGGATGCATCTTGTTGATATAGTTCCTCCTAAAAATTTGAGGTAACCCGCCAAAGGTTTCCAAGGTTACCAGCCCATGGTCATGCCCACGTCGGGGTGGTCGTCCGGCTTGTGGCCCATGGCGATTTTCTTCTCCCGGATCTTCTGGAGCAGCTTGCGGTCGGTCTGCATTCCCATCGGACTGCGTTTGGGCAGGGAGTTGTCCTGAAAGATCCGGCTCATGCTGTGGAGAAGCCGGATCACGGCCAGCGTCGCCACGGGGGCTTTGGGCTCCTCCATCCGTTCCAACAGAAGGCCGGCGTACTCGTTGCCCTGCGCCGCCGCCTGGGACAGCCAGTATTCGGCCTGCTTCACATCTTCGGGAACCTCCTGCCCTGTAAGATACAATTTGCCCAGCAGATACTGTGCGCCGGGATGACCTGCCTGGGCACAGGCGGACAGATATTCCAGCCCGCGCTCTGCGTCTTTGGCGATGTTTTCCCCGCTGAGATATTCCTTTGCCAGACGATATCCGGCACGAAGAGAACCGTTCTGCCACGCGCACTCCAGCCACTTCATTCCTGTCTGTGGATCACGCACGTCCAAATCATCGGAAAGCAGCAATTCACCCAACGCACATTGGGCCGGAACCATACCTACCTGCGCCGCTTTCTCAAATGCCTCCACTGCCAGTATGCTGTCCGGGATCAGAATGCCGCCGTCCCGGTAGAGCTTGCCTAAGATGTATTGGGCTTGGGGTACGCCATGATCCGCCAGCATTTTCATCTCCGACACCGCCCAGTCCTTGTTTTCCATGGGTTCCTCCGGGCTGTCCAGCATCTGCTTCATCTGCCAACACCAGTGGTTGCGCGAATGGTCATATCCCTTATCTTCATCCGGCTGCTGCTCGCTCTCAAAGGTCAGCACGGACAGACGGAGACGTTCCGCCTCCGCCACAACAGCATTTTTGATCTGCCGGAACTCCTTCCGCTCAGACAGCTTTTTCTTTTTGGGTGGCGCGTCGGAGTAGTAACCCTCCACCTCGCCCTGGAGCGCCTGCCACTGCTCATAGCACTGGGCCACCACGGGCAGGCGCTCCATCTCGTCTACGATTTTATCCACCAGCTTTTTCACCGGCTTGGGCAGGTAGCCGTACTTCTTCTGTCCCTTCACACTATCCAGCGCCTGGGCCAGCTCCCACATCAATTTCTCCGCCTCCGGGTGGTCGCAGACGCCCTGGCGCATTTCCTTCACCAGTTCCAGCATAGACGCCCGCGCCTGACGCACCAGCTCGTCCCGGGAAACGGTCTTCTGCTCGTAGAGATGGAGCATTTCCTGCTGGAAGATCTGATTGGTCAGCGTGGATCTGATTTTGCGAATGCCGTCCCGATCCAGCCAGCCCTCCTTGGGCTGGCTGGACCACGCCATCATGTGGACGTGGGGATGATTGCCCTCATCGTGGAAGGCGGCATACCAGCGGAAGTGGTCGGGCGGGATACCCATGGCGGCGGCAATTTCATTGCGCTCCTGACGGAGCAGGTCACGCCACGCCGATGCATGGTCGTAACCCAGGCGGGCCGCGTCCTCCCGCTTCAGCGAGATGATATGCGTCCACACATTGCCGGTGTAGCTGTCCAGCTCCGCCGCCGCTTTTTGAAGATCCACGGTGTCGTCATCGCTGAACAGGCCGTGACTGCCCAGACGCTCCACCCTTGGACGGGTGGCGATGTACTTCAGGTACACGTCAGAGCAATTGGCCTGCTCCCAGTTGCACTCCAGTGCTGTGGTGATGAACGCGGAGGCGTGGGCTTTGGTACGGGACGTCTGCCAATCATCGTACTCCAGCAGCTCTTTCGTATCCGGGAAATCCCGCACCAGCGAACGGATCAGCTGTTCCTGCCGTTTCGTGGCGGGGCGGTCATCCGGCACCAGTTCCACGCCGTCCCTCGTGCCGATGTAGCGCAGGTAACCGCCGCCCCCGCCCTTGCCACCGTACTTGATGTACGGGCTTTTCAAAATCAGCCCAGGCATCAGTCCTCCTCAATGTGGCGCGCGATCTGCTCAAAGCGCGTCTGCCCGTTGGTGCGCTTCGCACGCTCCACACTCTCCGCACGCTTGCGCCGCAGATATTCCTCGTCCAGCTCCGTGCAGTCCGCCAGGATACTCATGCACATATCCAGTTCCACCGTCAGCTTGAACATCAGCGACGCCATGCGTTTCTCCATCGTTCCCAGCCGCCCTTCAATGCACGAGCGGATGGCGGCTGGGAGAAATAATCCCGCGTCCTGGGCGCTGAGATAATCCAGGTAAAAATCCAGCGCGTGTCTCATGAACATGGTCATGGTTTTGCTGCCGTCCTCATGATAACGGCGTTCCAGCTCGACCTTTTTCTCCGGCGTGAGATAGACCGCCAATTTGTCCTTTTTGCCCATTTTCTGCTCCTTCCTGGGGTTTGACCCCTGCATAAAGCCTATTATTCTGCGTCTTTCGGGGATTGTTGACCCCAACAGCGCATTTCCTTTCCGATTTTGACCCCAATCGTGATACCGGGAAACCGCCCGCACTGCGGGTGGTTGTGGCTCGGCGGGCGTCACCTTTGACGCCCGGTGTTTATCCTGCTTGTCGTCGGGGCAAAGTCCGCTCCGTGGGAAACGCCCTCTGGGCATTCCCCACTGCGCTCCCTTGCCCCTCCTCTCCCCACGCGACCCGCCTTCGGCTGGGCTCGCGCGGGGGCCCCATTAGGCCGTATGCTGATCCCCCGCATCCTCACCCACTTGCTCGTGGTAGGTCAGCTTGTCCTTGGGCCCCGGCAAGGGAGGCATCGGCAGGATGTAGTAGGTGTTGTTGCACTGCCGCCTCCGGCCCTTGTGGTCGGTGGCGTAGGTCGCCACCCGGCGGATGAAACCACGCCGCTCCAGCTCGTCCACCGCTTTGCGGGCCGTGGTGTCGGAGCAGCCACACGCCGCAGCGATGGTCTGCATACTGGGCCAGCAGTGATCTTTGCTCCCGGCGCGGGAGCGCAGGTAGCCGTACACTGCCAGCTCCCGGCAGCTCAGGCCGTAGCAGTAGACGGCGTTGCTGGTTTTGAAATAGCGTTCTCCCAAAATTGACATGGTGCTTCTCCTTTCTTCGTCCGTTGATTGACAGCCTGACGCGGAAAATTTCATCCGCCTCCTTCTTCCGCGCAAAATAAAATACTGCCCCCGCACAAAATTGTGGGAGCAATATTCATATTGCGTTTTCGCTTTTGTGTGGTAAAATATGACTGTCGGGAGGTGAGGACGTGGCCCAATGCAGATATCAGATTTTCCAGCTGTCCGCCCGTGCGGTGATGAGTTACGCTACCGAGAAGGATGGCACGTACACTTTCAATCTCAGCGCATCGGCCACGGAAAAGTGCAGAAGCAGAACCGCCACCCACGAGCAGGACAGCAACGCACTGTTCTTCCAGACCATGTGTGTCCTACGGGACGACGGCTACGCCGAATCCACTGATGGGAAGCTGATTCCCGACCTGTCCGACGCGATCTTCTACATGGACTTTGCAGGCGTTTTCGACCGCAGCGCTGCCAATAAGAAACAACGCATCCGCCAGGAGAAGACCCGGGCCATGTTCCGCCCCGAGGGCGTAGGGTTGGACTTTGGCTCTGGCCCCCATCGATATGTGGCCTTCGAGCGCTCCGGCAGCATGAGCCGTCAGGCGCGGTTGTCCTTTATCCGGGCCGATCTATATGACGCGGTTCGCCAGCGCATCATGCTGGGCATGGACATCGACCGCTGCCAGCTCTCCAAGCTGTACGCTTACAATGGGCTGATGCTGTCCAGCGGCACGCGCATCGACGGCGTGGACATCGACCGTCCCCATCGGGTCATCGTGGTGGACAACTACACCCGCACGGAGTATCTCGTCCCGGTCATCACCGTGGAGGACGATGGCACAAAAAACACCACCCGGAAGTACCACAGGGTGGAGAAAAAGGCAGATGTGGAGATCACCTGCTTTGACGGCGAGGGGCTGATCTCGCCCCGGTTCGCCGCGCAGATCGACCGCGTTTTGTGCGGCGGGCACATCCACACCTCCTTCCAGATCCGCCTGCCCTACGTCAAGGGGATGCTCCATCAAGTGGATTTTCACACCTTCCTGACGGACTGCGGCACCCGCACCATCACCGACTTGTGGGGCGTGGAGCATCAGGTGAAGGATGTGGACGTCATCCTCACCCGCTCCATGTGCAAGGGGCTGGGGTGGATGACGGAGTGCGGCATGACCTGGGCGGACTATTGGGACACGTTTCGCCGCTACCGTCACGCGCTGTATATCACCAACGTGAGCAAGGAGAGGCCGGAGCAGTTCACTGAGCTTAACTACCAGTTCCTCACCACCGTGTCCGTCCGGGCGGACGAATTCCGGCCAGCCGACCTGCCGGATGGCTGGGAGCACAGCCCGGAGGAGGATGATCGCCACTGGCTCACCAAGCAGACGGAGCTGGCCTACTACAATTTCCGGGCCAATGATCAGTTCCGGCGGGATTACTTTTTGCGGGCGCTGGAAGGGCGGCATTTCTGGGAGAGGGAGAAGGGGCAGAACTACTATCTCGCCGCCGTTCTGAAAAAGAATCCCCTTTTTATCAACGAGCCTGTGTACACCCAGGCGCTGGACGACATGGCGGAGCGCATTGTGAAAAATTACGCCGTAGGGCGGCTCATCGTGGCGGGAGACAACCGTTATCTGTCCGGCGACCTGCTGGATTTTCTTGTGGGGTTGCTGGATCTCAGGCAGGCCCGAACCAAACGGGAGCGGACATTTTACGCGGCGGCGTTCACCAACGCGCAGGACTTCCCCAACGGCACATTCTACGCCCCTGGTGCAGCGTACCCACGACAGGAGGTGTGTACCCTTCTCCGCAATCCCCACATCGCCCGCAACGAGGAGATCCAGCTTTCCTTCTATGATGGCAAAAACAATATGCGCCAGTTCTATTTCCGACAGCTTACCGACGTGGTGATGGTGAGTTCCAATATGCTGGCGGCGGAACGGCTGGGCGGTGCGGACTACGACGGCGACATGGTCAAGACCGTTGCCGACCCGATCATCAATGCCTGCGTGCGACGCAACTACGACATTGAGCGTTTTGAAAAATACAAATCGCTGGACAACCGGGAGAACCTTCCCCTGCTGATGATTCCGGCAGCGGAACCCCGGATCGCCTCCGCCCACGACTGGGAGGCCCGGTTCGAGGCGGTGCGGGACACATTCTCCTCCCGGGTGGGACAGATCTGTAACGCCGCATTGGACCGCAGCATCATCGCCTACAACGAAAACTCCGATGATACCGAACGCCAGCGGTGCCGGGAGGAGACGGAGCTGCTGGCCATCCTCACCGGGCTGGAGATCGACGCGGCCAAGAGCGGGGTGCGGCCCAACCTGGAGGAGTTCCTGGGCCAGCGGACGGTGAAGCGGACGCCGTTTTTGCAGTACAAATATTTGGCGGAGCACGCCGGAGAGCGGCGGGCCTGGTACGAGCCCACCCACGCCGCGAAGCTGAAAGCGTTCTTCAATAGAGTGGATTGGGAGCAGGTGGATTCCAATGTGGAGCGGCTGCCCTACTTGGCCCACCAACTGAAAAAGCACACGCCGAAAATCAAAGCTGTCCCGGCGCGGGACGAGGAGTTGTTTATCTTTGCTGCCCAATCGGATTGGCAGAATAAATTAGACAAGCGCATTCTGAAGGCGGTGGCTGCTCTGCTCAAAGACTACGAAGCGTGCCAGTCCCGCATCCGGGCCTGCCGAGCGCCCGTTCGGAGCAAGGGTAGGAAGAACGACGTGGAGCGCATCCTCTTTTCCCGTGGACAAGAAGATGATTGGGATGTGGACGAGTTGTATGCCCAATTTGGTGAGCTGCCGCCGGAGCGGGTATCCGAAACGCTGGAAGCTCTGCGCCGGGAGGGGTGGCAGTTTCTGGACTCCGAGGCCCGGGAGCGGTTTCTTCTGGAATGGCTGCCGGAGTTTGAGGAACTGTTTGACCTGCTGGCAGATTTTCGCTTTGGCGGCTACCGGGTGCTGCCCGACATCCTGCTGGACATCGACCAAGAGAACACCTCCCAGGATCGCAAGCGGCTGACAAGGGATGGCGACTCCCCCGCTTTCGCCGCCATGATGGAGGCGTATCAAAAAAAGACGGCCTCCCAGTCCTACCGGGACGCTGTCTCCACCAAGTGCCGGGAGCTGCTGGACGAGATCGTAAAGCCTGTGATCGCGGTGCGGTATGTGGTGGCGTTGGGCAAACGGGGTCTGCTGTGGGAGCTGCTGCCGGACACCATTTTGCCCAACGTGTTGGAGGTACGCCATGCTGAATGAATGGCAGGAGTTTTTGGACTACACCGAGCCGGTAGCCTACAAGTCCGATGGAAAAAAGGATACCACATGGCTGGGGCGGTTCACCTTTGAGGCTCTGCGGGACTTCAGCGGGCTCTCCCGGATTTTGACCATCCTGGCCCGTGGGTTCCTGTTCCACGGCCCAGATGAAGCGGTGCTGGATGATGAACCCAGAGGACGGATAGATTATGCCCGCCGGGGACTGTGTGCCTGGTGCAGTGTGCCGGAACAGACCGATGCAAAACCTGAGTGGCAATATCGGACAGAGTTCGGTACGCTCCACGGGGAGTTCCCGGCGCTGGTGGGCGAGGATGGCCGCGGGTGGTTTTGCCGTCACTTACATGCGGCAATGGCCTTTGCGAGAGATAACCCGAAGGTGGTGCGGAAGGCGTATGCCGGGGCCGCTGGAGATCTGGATAAAAAATTCGATGCTGAGTGGCGCAAAAAGGTGCGGCAATTCCAGATGCCGCTGTTTTCTTCCAATGCGGACGCCGCATGGGTCGTTCGTTTTGATGATGTGATTGCCGATGCGCTGGAACTGGGGCCGCTGCGGCAGGGCATGGTTGATTTGCCCGACGATCTGCTGGCAAAGACCGAGGCAGTGAGGCCAGAGAAGCTACCCGCCGAGGTAATCCAAACGCTTATTGCCTATTATGCCGCCAACAAGCCGGAAGACAGTGAGTGGGTGGTGCTGCCGGTGGCGAACTTCGACTGCTGGTTTGGGGATACCAATTTCGGACGGAAGTATCTCAGCCAGATTCCAGAAGAAATCATCCAGCGGAGCAATAGCTTCGGTGTCAGCCGATATCGGGTGCTGCCGAAATTTCTGCCGTAACGGGATATACGGCTGGGCTCTTTGGGCCCAGCCGCCTGTCCTTTTCAGCAGGGCCCACAAACGGCCACACAGTGGCCAACAAGGGCTAACCCTCGTCCGGAAGATTCCACGCTCCTGCGGCACGACACGGGCGTCCTGCCCGGTCTGATTTGACCGGGTGGGACGCCCGCTTTCTGGGTAATTGCTCAGTTCATTTGCCAGCCGCCAGGCCAGCCGGAACCCGCAGATAAAGCTGTCCATGGACAGTTCCTCCGCCAAACGGTCCTTTGCGTCAATGAGACGGAGAACCATCTTCCGCTCCGGCTTGTCCAGTTTTAGAATAAGCTGCTTATGGAGGACTTCGATTTCCGTGCGGGTGTCCGCCGCCTGGGGCGGCGTGTAGAAGCTGTCGTATAGGGCTGTCAGGGTCTTGTTCATGCTATCGCCTCCTTGTGGCACAAACATATACCACAGGTTGGCGGGGAAAGCTACTGAAATTTTTGGGCATGTGCCTTTCTTGTTGGAGCCGTATAGGTATCCTGGGCTTCCATATAGCTGTCTTGGGCGGCATCGCCAAACGCCTTGGGGAAAATGCTCTCCGTGAAAATCTGCGGGTCAGCGGTCTTTGCCATACTGGCCAGCTTCTTATTGGTCATCAGCTTGGCGTGGAGTGCATTCAGCAGCACCCGGTCACCTTCGGTAAAGGCCCCCTTGTACTTCTCATTAATCTTCTCAATAATCTCGTCCAGAGGCTCCTTGGGGTCGTGCCCCGCCGCCCCCTTTTGCTTGGCCGCTTCGTAGACGCCTTTTTCCTCCTGGAGCGTGATTGTCCCCTCAAAGGACTTTTGCAGCTTATAATACTCCAGCTTCAGCTTGCCCTCCAGATCAACCATATCCACCGCTTCCACTGGGAGCAGATTCAACAGATAGGAGCAGAACACGAATTCTTTGTGAAGATCCTTATCGAACATTCTGACAATCTGGGAAATGTAGCTGTACCACTTGACCAGGTTGCGGGCCTGCCGCCGGAACTGGTAACGCTCGTCTGTTGTTTTCTGATTGTATTGATCCGCCACAGGTTTCAAAACGCTGGTCATCCGGCCCACGGCTTTGGAATCCTGCTTGCCCGGTTTGAAATACTCCTTGGCAAATGCCTCAATATCCACATCGGAGTAAATGCCAAAGCCCCGTAGCTCCTTCTGCGTCTGATAGATCAGATCCACATTCACTTCCTGCTGCAGCGTGGTCTCCTGGTAGAAGGGCTGGAACGCTGCCAGAATATCCTCCTGGGAATTCACAAAGTCCAGCACAAAGGTATCCTCTTTGCCGGGGCAAGTGCGGTTCAGCCGGGAGAGGGTCTGCACCGCCTTCACGCTTTTCAGCTTCTTGTCCACAATCATGGTGTGCAGCAGTGGCTCATCAAAGCCGGTCTGATACTTCTCCGCCACAATCAGGACGTTGAAATTCTCGTGGAACTCCGCCTTGGTCTGGGTCTCAGCAATGTGGCTGCCGTCCCGGCGCACGTTCAGCTTGGGCTCGGTGTACTCCTCGTCACCATCCTGCACAGCGCCGGAGAAGGCAATTAGAACCTCCACATCGTCATATTTCTGACTTTCGATATACCGCTTGACCTCGTGGAAATAGCGGACTGCCGCCAGCCGGGAGGAGGTGACCACCATCATCTTGCCCCGCCCGCCGATTGTGTGCCGGGTGGTCTCCCGGAACGTTTCCACGATGATCTGCGACTTTTGACTGATGTTGTAGGGATGAAGCTCCTGATACTGGCGGATTACCTTCGCCGCACGACTGGCAGGGAGGTCGGGGTTGTCCTCCATGGTCTTGGCGATCTTGAAACAGGTCTCGTAGGTCATGTAGTTCTGGAGCACGTCCAGGATGAACTTCTCCTCAATGGCCTGCCGCATACTGTAGATGTGGAAGGGATGGAAGCTGCCGTCTTCGTACTCCGTGCCGAACAGCTCCAGCGTCTTATCCTTGGGGGTGGCGGTGAAGGCGAAGAAAGACAAATTCCGATGGCGGCCCTGGGAGATGATCTCGTTCATCAGCTTATCGTCCGGGTCAAGCTCCTCCTCGGCCTTGCCCTCCAGCTCGGCGTACTCCCGCAGGGCCTCCTCGGTGTCTGCCAGCGCCGTTTTCAGCTTGAGGGCGGCGCTGCCCGTCTGAGAGGAGTGGGCCTCGTCCACGATGATGGCAAAGCAGCGCCCGGCGGCCTTGTCCACCTCCTGGAAGATCACCGGGAACTTTTGCAGGGTGGTGACGATGATCCGCACCCCGGCGTTCAGAGCGTCCCGCAGATCCTTGGAGGTCTTGTTCTCGCCGATGGTCTCCACCGCCCCCAGTGTGTGGTCAAAGCCAGAGATGGTCTCCTGGAGTTGGGCATCGAGGACAGTCCGATCCGTGACCACCACCACGCTGCTGAACACGGGCCTGTTCTCCTGACTGTGCAGCGATGCCAGCCGGTAGGCTGTCCAGGCGATGGAGTTGGACTTGCCTGAGCCTGCGCTGTGCTGGATCAGGTAGTTCCGCCCGGCACCGTGCGCCGACACATCGGCCAACAGCTTCCGCACCACGTCCAGCTGATGGTAGCGGGGGAAGATCAGGGCCTGCTTTCGGACGGTCTTCACGGTGCCGTCTGGGAGCCGCTTTTTCTCCTCCTTCACCTGCAAATGGATGAACTTTTGCAGGATATCCATCATGCTGTCCCTCTGAAAGACCTGCTCCCAGAGATAGGCCGTGGGGTAGCCGTCCGGATTTGGAGGATTGCCCTTGCCGCCGTCCTGTCCGGCCCCGTTGGAGCCCTGGTTGAAGGGCAGGAAGTATGTATCCTTCCCGGCAAGCCTGGTGGTCATCCAGACCTCGGTGTGATCCACGCAGAAATAGCCCAGGATGCGCTTGTTGAATTGGAAGCAAAGCTCCCGTGGGTCACGGTCATACATCCACTGCCGCTTGGCGTTCTCCACGGTCTGCCCCGTGTACTGGTTTTTCAGCTCAAAGGCGAAAACCGGGATGCCGTTGACGGTCAGCACCATGTCCACGGATTTCTTCGTATCGGCGGAGTAGTACCACTGGCGGCAGCACTCGATCTTGTTACAGGCATATCGCCGGGCGGCGGTTTCGTTGAGGCCGGATTCCGGCATGAAATAGCAGACACGGAACGCAACGCCCCGGTGCTTGAACCCGTGGCGGAGGACGGAGAGGATCCCGTCCGCCTCGCAGGCGGCGTTGAAGGCCAGGCAGAACTTCCGCACGGGATCGACCTGGTTCTGCTTCTTGAACCTGGCCCACTCCCTGGGCTGGGTGGCCTGGATGAAGCCGATCAGGGTGCTGACATACAGGGCCAGTGCCGGGTCGTAGGTGTCGGTGCCTTTGGCGTAGCCGCCGACAGAGGAGAGAAGGGCAACTTCGATGTCAGATTCAAAACGCTTTTCGGTCGTTTCCATATAAATTACCTCTGACTTTCATCCTAAAGGTATTTGTTATTTCTTCACAAATCACATCAATACTGTCACCAAATAAGAATAACCTCCTCGAACACTGATAAAGCTTTTTCGTTTATGCACACTTATACCTCCTCATGGAACAGCGCCTTCAAGCTGGCCGCAATATCAGCCTCCAGGGCGGTGATCCGCTCCACGATGTCCTCCACCGGCTCCGGGGGCTGGTACTCGTAGAAGTACTGGGTCATGGGGATCTCATATCCAACCTTGGTCTTCTTCTTGTCAATCCAGGCATCGGGGGCGTAGGGTAGCACCTCCCGCTCAAAATAGCGGTCAATGTCCTGCACCAACGGCACATTTTCCGTGTCCCGCAGGGCGGGGTCCGCCACGGGCTTGCCCTTTTTCAGCACGATCTCCCCCTGCTCGTCCCGCAGGGGCCGCTCCACTACGATCTTGTTGTAGCCGAACTCCTCCGAGCCGAACACCTTGCTCTCGCAATACACGCCGCCCTTTTCTCCATACACAGCACCGTCCCGGTACTCGCCGTAGGCCCGCACAATCAGGCCCCGGCACAGGTCAGTGATGTCATTGCGCTTGGTGCCTATGTTTTTCCTGCGGGATTCGTAGCAGTGGGAGGCGTCGATCAGCTGCACCTTCCCGGTGCGGTAGTCTGGCTTGTCCTTGGACAGCACCCAGATATAGGTGCTGATACCTGTGTTCATAAACTGGTCGGTGGAGAGCTGGATGATGGCGTCCAGCCAGTCGTTCTCCAGGATGTACTGCCGGATACAGGAGGGCCCACTGCCAGCGTCCCCGGAGAACAGCGGAGAACCGTTCTGGATGATGGCCATTTTGCCGTTGGGTGCCAGCTTGGACAGGCCATTCAAGAGAAAGAGCTGCTGCCCGTCGCTGATCTTAGGCAGGCCCGGAGCAAAGCGGCCCAGTTCTCCCATAGCAGCCTCTGCCTCCACCGCTTTCTGTTCCCGCTTCCAGTCGATTCCGAAAGGAGGGTTGGAGATGCAGTATTGGAAGGTAAAGCCTTTGAACTGGTCATCGGAGAGGGTATCACCGAACCGCATATTGTTGGGATCGCCGCCCCGGATCATCATATCGGCCTTGGCGATAGCATAGGTGGCCGGATTCAGCTCCTGGCCAAAGCAGGTCACCTCGATCTCCTCGTTCAAGTCGTGGATGCGTTCCTCCATACAGGACAGCATCTGGGAGGTACCCATTGCCATGTCGTAGACGGTGACGTTCCCGGCCTGGCTCAAATCAGCGTCGGACAGGAGGATGTCGGTCATCAGGTAGATGATGTCCCGGCTGGTGAAGTGCGCCCCGGCTTCCTCGTCGTAGGACTCTGAAAAACGCTTCACCAGATCCTCAAAGATGTACCCGCAGTCCACGGCGCTGATCTTGTCCGGGCCAAGATAGCCTTTGGGAGAGGCAAACTCCTTGATGACTAGGTAGAGAGAGTTACATTCCACCATGCGCTTGATGATGTTGTCGAAATCGAATTTGGCAAGGACATCTTGGACATTGGCGGAGAACCCCGCCAGATAGTCCCGGAAGTTGGCCTCAATGTTATCGGGGTCGGCCAGCAGCAGATCAAATGTAAACTTGCTGGTGTTATAAAACTGATAGCCGCTGGCACGGGTGAGAAAGCCATCAATCACGGCCAGCTTTTTCACCTTCTCATACTGTTCCTGCACGGCGGCATGGGTGGGGAGCAGACAGTCGTGGAACCGCTTTACCACCGTCATGGGAAGAATCACAAGGCCATATTCATGGGGTTTGAAATAGCCAAAGAGGGCGTTGGCTATATTCCAGATGATGGTGGCCTTTTCCTGAATATTGATGCCTACCTCGGCAATTCTATTATTCGTCATAATTGCTCCCCCACTCCGAAATCATTTTTATGCCGTTTCAGATGGTTGTATTGAAATACTCCTCCAGATGCTTTTTAAACGCGGCGAGAATAGCCGCGCCTTGTTCCGCATGGAACTGTGCCATGCGGGGCCAGTCCGTTTCCCGTGATATATCCACATCAGTGAGAATACACGATATTTTGCTGGATTTGTTCTCGTCCGAACGGTTCCAAGCCAGCTCGGATCCCATGGCCGCTTCAATTTCTTCCTTCCGCATGAACAGGTGATCAAAGACCGCCTTATTCTGCCCTTTTTCAGCCATTCCCAGATAGAGCTCCACCCGGGCCCCATCAAAGTTGGACACACAGTTAATACAAACGCCAGGTATGCCAATAAAGCCAGAAACATAATTGTTCGCAACAGGATTTATATTGCTGAACGGACCGTTGCCACCAAACGCTGCTTTGATAGCGGGCAGCGCGTACTCCCAATACTTTTTCCTGATCTCATGCCGGGAACCTGTGGCAACATCTGTGCCTTCCTCATCTCTAAGATAGAAAACAAGTTCGCTTTCCTCCACACCGAACAGCGCAAACAGTTTTCGAAGCACATTGATTTTGTATTGTGTGTCTGTGCCGGTCCAAACAAATATATTCGTGTCGATTTGCCTGCATGAACTGAAGGTATCCGCCGATGTGCTGAAATGCAGAGTCAGGTCTGCGTCTGAATCCTGCGAAACCGCCAGCTTTGTGAGAACAGCCTTATTCTCAGCGTGAAGGCTGGAAATGACCTGCTGGTACATATCCACCCAACTGGCGGCGGGCTGCTCTGCGCCCTGGAAACTGTATTTAGAAAGAGTCCTGCCCGTCAGCACCACGTCTTCGTCAAGTGAAACCATATCCATCTGCTTTTCCGGCGGCTGGTAATCTGAAACTGGGTACGTCCATATTTCGATGACCCGCTTTTGCAGATGTTGTCCCCGTTCTTCCAACTCAACGAGTCCCCACCGCTCTTTCTGAGCGATCCACTGATTGATCCGCAGGCCGGAATCCTTGAATCCGTGAGGCATATCCCGCTTCTCCAAAAAGGGGCTGTTGGAATACTTTGAATTGTATCCGGTAAGCGTTAAATTTGAAAGACGGTGCAGCCATGTATTATGGATATCCTCGTAGTCCTCGCCCAATTCGCTGATCCACACAGGCGTAAGGTGCTGAGGCATAATGTGTTCAATGGAGTATTCCCCTTTGTCCAGATGCTGCCAGACATCCTTCGTCTCCACAGTTCCCCCATTTTCCAGCCGCTCAAACAGATATAGCTTATTTTTGGAATTCATACCATAAATGTTCCGCGTCACCATGCACTCCGCAAATTCTCCATCAGACGGGAACCTGGCCCGATCTTTTTTGCTGAGCAGCGCATATTTGAACTTTTCTACGTAGTGGTCTTCGCTGCCGTCCATACGAATGATCTCCCGATGGAGTAGCAGGAATATCTTATTCAGAGCGTTTGTGGGGAGGTCGCAGATCATGCGGCGGAAAATGTAGTTCTCCGTTGTCCGAAATATCTCATATAAACCATCTGCGGTGATGGTATCTCCCTCCCACAGACGCAACGCCTCCAGGAAGTACGGACGGGTAACTGTAGTGGACAATCTGTTAAGCCGGTAAATGCAACCATTCAGCCGTTCGTCAGCAGAATTCCCCTTGAGCAGGATCGCATACCGTTTCGCGTAGTCCAGCAGATCTCTCAGCAGCATTTCCACATCGTTTCCAGCGTTGTCTTCCACATATCGCTTGAATGCTGCGTAAATTCCGTTTATATTGGGCGTACTCTGCTGCTTCACGCTTAAGTAATCCCGGACAAAGGCGCTGACGTCATAGTCCGTAAACTCCTCAATCCTGTTCCAGTACTTTTCATAAAACTTATTCTGCCGCTCAGTTTCCAGCCCCATCAGGATATAATTCCGAATCTTATCACCTTCGCTCAGGTCAAGGCCAGTGGAATTCAGGCTCTCGAAGATCAACTGAGGGTTGTCCTCGTGGTTGAGGCTGATGTTGATAATCTCCAAACGGCAGACAGCGTCGAAAAGCTCGTCTACCGTCAGTTCACCCCGCTGGATCCGCTCATAAAAATACTGATAATTGATAGTCAGGTTGGAATCGGGAATATGTTCCTCATCCCTTTCAAATAAAAAACCAAACGCCTTCTGATCGTTTTTGATTGGCTTCAGCTTAATCCGCTTTTCTTCCGGCTCATATTCATCAATCAAATATTTTTTCAGTATTTTGTCAGGCAACTGCCTATCTTGGGAAACGGCAATTTTCTTCTGGAGTAAATGATACATGGCCAGGAGCAACAGCGAAACGGTGGTCAGTCGCTGCTGTCCATCGATAATCAGAAATTCCTCCATCGTTCCACTCTCACTCTGGACAGACACAATACTTCCAAAGAAGTGGCTTTTGCGGTTTTGGCGGATCACTTTGACCAAATCGTCATAGAGCTGCTTGCAATGTTCCATTTTCCAATCGTAATTGCGCTGATAAACCGGGATCACGAAACGTTTCGACGCGCCGTCCATGTACTTGATCAGCTTCTGGGCATTTCCATTCATTTTTTCGCACTCCTTCAGCTCTTTACCTGTGGAATTGCCAAATTTTTTGGAAGTATAGTCATTATATACTATCTGCCCCTTTGTTGCAATCCACTTTTACCGCAGTATGACAGTCAAACATGATCTTTTGCGTATATTCCCTACAGCTTGAATAGCCTCCCAGTGTATCCGCTACCTGCTGCACCTTCTCCTCTGCAATATCATAAAGGGCGCACACGTCCTCTCTGTGCTCTCTTAAACAGATACCCCAGCGCTTCGGCTTTCACCTGAAAGAATCATGTCGGTTCCCGAAATTCAATTCAAACCAAGCTCCACTCAAGCATTTCCCGCACCAGGCGGTTCCCAACGGTGGTGCCCTCCGGTAGCAGGAACATCGCCACCTGGTTCTCTACGCCGCCATCGCTAATCAAATGGGCGTAGTCTCCGTCAATGGATTTTACGGTATAATAGACAGGTTCCACCATGATTTCCCCCTCAATTTCTTTAAGATTGTCTCGTCTGCAGGGCAGAATTCATACTGCGGGATATCTTCCACCGTGATCCAGCGGATATCGTTGTGCTCCAGCATTTGCGGTGTCCCCTCACGGATTGCGGCATTGAACAGCGTCAGATGCACATTCAAATCTGGGTAGTCGTGGTCTACCTCCATAAACACCCCACCCACCGAAATCGTAACAGCCAGTTCCTCCCGGCACTCCCGAACCAATGCCGCTCCTTTGTCTCGCCCGACTCCACCTTGCCGCCCACGAACTCCCATAAAAGGCCCCGGGCCTTGTGGGCGGGGCGCTGACAGATGAGGAATCTCTCCCTGTCCCAAATGAGAACCGCCACCACTTCCGTCACTTTTTTCTCCACGCCGACCACCCCTCACGTCAATTCGTCGATCCGATCCTCCACTTCACTGAGCAAGTCCTCCAAGCTCTCGTGGGCGTCCGCCCACCGCTCAAACGCCTCGCCGACCATGTCCTCCGGCTCCTCCTCGTCCATATCGCACAGCCGGGCTTCCAGTTCCGCCCGATACTTCTTCAGCTCCTCCAAAGACAGACCATCCAGTTCGTTGCCCAAGGCCGCGAACCATTCCCCGTCCTGCTTGGTGAAGCGGACGGTCAGCTCCAAGTCCAGCGCCTGCTCCATCACCTTTTTGAAAAAGTCGATCATCGTGCCGCCTCCAAACACAGGAAGGATTTGCTTTCCTGCCCTATTCGTGGTATCTTATTGGCAGTATATCACAAATCCGCCGCCGGGGAAAGTACCGGCGGCGATATTGGGGGAGCTGATAGTTATGGTTCGTGAGATCATGCACGATGAGGCATTTTTGGATCAGAAGGCCGAGGCCGCCACCCTTGAAGATTTGCCGATCGCTCAGGATCTGCTGGACACCCTCGCCGCCCACAAGGACGGCTGTGTGGGCATGGCGGCCAACATGATCGGCGTGAACAAGCGCATCATCGTCTTTGACAACGAGGGCGCCTACATGGTCATGTTCAACCCGGAAATCGTCAAAAAGTCCGGGCCCTACCAGGCGGAGGAGGGCTGCCTTTCCCTGTCCGGCGTCTGCAAGGCCAAGCGTTGGAAATCTATCAAAGTTCAGTATCAGAACGAGAAGTTCCAAACCCGCTTCAAAACCTTTACCGGCTGGACGGCCCAGATCATCCAGCATGAGATCGACCACTGCGAGGGGGTGTTGGTCTGACATGGACATCGACGCCTGCATCGCCCGCCTGACGGGAAAGGACGCAAAAGCCGCTTACGCCCTCACGAAGCAGATCACAGCGGAAAGCCGGGATTCCGCCGCCTGGTATCCGTATTTTGATCGGTTTGCGGAGCTGCTGCGCCACAAAAACTCCCTGGTGCGGAACCGGGCCATCTCCATTCTGGCGGCCAACGCCCGCTGGGAGAAAGATGGGAAATTTGATGTTCTACTGGACGAATTTCTGTCCCACATGACGGACAGCAAGCCCATCACCGCCCGTCAGTGTGTCGCAGTTCTGCCGGAAATCGCGGCGGCAAAGCCGGAACTCCTCCCCAGAATCCGTTCTGCGCTGAAACAGGCTGATCTCAGCGGTTATCCAGACAGTATGCGGCCCCTGGTTCTAAAAGACATTGTGGCGGCGCTCCAAAAAATGGACGGCGCAGAACCATGAGCAGGGCTGAACCGATAGAACTGGGCCTGACCATCCCTCTCCAGCGGCATCTCTGCGTCAAAGCCCTGCCCCACGGCCAGGAGCTGGATCGACGCTTCTGCTGGGATCTTCACGTCATCCCCCTGCGTGGACGTTCCTCCCTGTTGGCAGTTCACAGCCACACTCGCTATACCTTCGTGCTCTACGATTTGACCCGCCCAGATTGGGAGCGTCTGCCGGAGGTCTTCCAGAAGGGCTTGACACGTAGCCTGTCCAGAGCCGGGTTCCCGGCTGAGGCGGCAAATCTGCTGTACGGCCCCGGTCAGTCGCTGTTCACCAAAACCCATGGCCGCCGGGAAGTGGCGTTCCTGAACCGGGCCTGGGATGACGTGATGGCCGCTGAACTTGCCCTGGAAGAAAGCGTCCAAAGTCAACTGCTGCTCGACCAGCTCGTCAATGCCAAGCCCAGCCGGTGTGTGGGTTTCGACGGCCTGGGTGCGGCAGCGGAACGGCTGGCCGCAGTGATCCGGGAGCTGTCCTAACTTGTTGTATGCGTCTTGTTGATATAGTTCCTCCCCAGATTTTGAGGTGGGGTGCTCTCAAAAATCAAGCCGCCAGGAGAGATAGCCCAGGGGTAAACAGATACGGGTATCCAAGCTAACGGCCATTCCACTTGGCGGTGCTTTGGACAAGGCTGCGTGACTTCTCAGAAAAAACTGCGTGGCAGAAATCCCGCCACGCAGTTTCATTGCTTTATGCGTCCTTTTTTCTCCTGTTGCGCTGGGCTGCGGCACATTTAAATGCCTTATACATGGATGGCGATAATTCTGGACAATCCTCATCAAACTGGATTGCCCGCTCTGCCGCAGATCTGACTTCATCCAACTGCTCTTTGGAAGGCACCTGCCCATCTTCAATTGTAAAAGCTCTCATCATAACAGAGCCTCCTTGCAATCAAATAAAGCGGAACCCTTTGCCACTTGAACAGAGTATAACACTATACCACAACAAAATCAACCTGGCAGAGGACTTGAGGCGGTACAAAAGGTTTCCAGGACCCTGATGTTGACTTGTGCCTGTGGGTATGCTAAACTGGCTATAAACAGTAGTATCTCTCCCGTGGTAACGCTCAGTCTATCGTTTGTGGGATAGCCCAGTTTAACCTAATACGGAAAAAGTGTGAGGGCTGGTAAAGGATGCTGGAAGAAAAATATCTGAGATTAGATGATTTGGCTGCACCTGATGGGTACGTTGCACCTTCCACTATCGAAGATTTAGCTTATATCACCTATTTCCGCCAGACCTGCAGACGGTACAACATAGACTTTGCCATTGCGGATCAGGATGAGCGCGATTTTGTCATACGCATGGCAGAGAAAAATTTCGCTCAGAACGGGCTTGACCCATACGCCGACCCAGACGGCGCAAGGAGCGAATGGAAGCAGTGGACAGGATAGCCCCGGGGAGTATCTGCACTCCTACAAAACAGCACGTATTGGACACTAAATGGCCCTAAAAAGTTTCCGAGGACAGCTGGGGGTCAAGAGGCCGCAGGTTCAAGTCCTGTCACTCGGACCAACTTATGATAATCCGAACGCTGTCCTCCAAGTGGGGGACGTGTTCGGATTTATCATTTCCATCAAGGCATGCCAGTTATCCAAGATATAAAACCGCTGCAGCTCTTATCCCTATGGTCGGACAAAAGTTGCAGCGATTTACTTAAGAGCACTTTTGATTAAAACAGCTACTGCTTACTAATTCATATCGTGATATCCAGGTTGGTTAATTATTGCCTCGGCCTCGGCAACACTGGCCTTCAAAAACTCAATCTCAAACCCCATATCATCGATTAAAACAACTATAGAATCATTATTGGCGGTTTTGTATTTAAATGTATCTCCAAATCCTTCATCATAATCATACCATATATTTAAGCCAGAGTTAAAGTCCCCAGTAAATGTGCCGACCAAAACGCCTGTATCATTTGTTACAAAATTTCTAACTATTTTTTGGTCGAAATCGAACAAATAATATACAGAATATTCATTATTAGTCAAAGCATATGCACACTCATAAATTGAAGGACTTTCATGGGGCGGTTCCAATGAAGTCGTTGGTGTGGCGGTTTCTCTTGAAGGGTCATCATCCTCAGGCATATGGTATGTAATGATAATTTCAGCATCAGCAGGGAAAACATCGCCGCGAGTAAATTCCGTCTTTCCCGCAATGCTTACACTCTTAACCTCTCCGTCAGCGGTGATTCCAAAGACTACATCATACAGGATTTCGTACTTGATGTTGGTGAATCCCAGCGTTTTCAGTGCGGTCGTAACTTCTTCATAGTTCTTAAGTTTGTATTCGGAAGCCGCCACATCAACTTTAACTTCGTCCTCAGCCAGCTCGGTCAGGCGATCCACATACAATGTTTCAACGGACACCTTATCGTTGAAACAGGAGATTTTATAAGACGCCTCCATGTCACAATCAATTGTCAATGTGACTTCACCTTTTACAGAAGAAGGCTCAGCGTTTTCAAATGTGAAGGTGTACTCGCCAGGGTCAACAGAAAACTCAAAATCTTTATCCTCACCATGTTCCAATGTGCCCTTATTGATGCCATTCATAAGCAAATCCACATTGTATTTGCTGAATACCAGGTTGGAAACAAAGTCCACATGAATCGTGACATTACATTTTTTATAAGCGTGATAGCGAATGATGACCTCATCGTTCTTATCAAATTCTTGCCCTTTGGAAAAGTCTGTAGTTCCACCAACAGAAACCGATTCGACAGCATTCACTTTTTCGGTGTCAATCATTTTGAGGTCTTCAATTGGTTCGACGGTCACGCTGACAAACCCGGCAGAGGTGAACTCAGAAGCTGTATTCATAAGCGCTTGAGTAAGGTATGGAAATGGGAGATTTTAAC
>CAJUCA010000030.1 GCA_910585265.1 uncultured Oscillospiraceae bacterium
GGAACCGGGGAAATGAGGTCTGCGCCAGTGCCGCGCCGCTGTTTCATATGCCGGTGGAGGAGCTGCGCCAGACTGCCTGCCGCTATCAGGTTATACCGCCTGACGGCGGCACCGGGTGGGCGGTGGTCAGGGAGCATTGTGTGTTCTGCGGCTGTACGCTGGAGACGGTGTCTTTTCGGACGGAGCGGGACGCCCTGCTGTATGCCGCGCTGCTGCAAGCGGCGGGACACCGGCCCCAGAACAGCCTGTCGTGCTCACGGTGCTGCAGCGAGTATCTGGAATCAACCGAATTGCCGGTAGAATAGGAGAGAAAATTATGCCGAATCAAACAAATCAGACCCTGCGGGATCGTATGCTGGCCGTCATGGGCGACGTGAACGGCCAGGTGGCGGAGCGAGAGGAGCTGGTGGAGGCCATTGCCATCGCCCTGCTCACCCGGAAGAACCTGTTCATTTTGGGCGCGCCCGGGCAGGCCAAGAGCTACGCCGTCAACCAGTTCCGCGCCCGGATCACCGGGGCCCGGCAGTATGAGCGTCTGCTGTCCAAGCAGACCGATGAGGAACAGCTTTTCGGGCGCATCGACCTGTCCAGCCTGCTCCCCGGCAGCGTGCCGGAGTCCGTTGTGAGCGGCGATGAGCTCTACCAGCATCTGCGTTCAAAGCTGGAGTGTTTTGTAGAAAGCTTTTCCAGCCAGAAGGATTCGCCGTCAACCTATGAACTGCTGAGGACGCACACGGCGGCCCTGGCGGATTATCGGGCGGCCCTGGCAGCACTTCACACCGGCGAGCCCTCTGTGCTTACTGCCGGAAAGATCCCCGAGGCGGACATCGTTTTCGTCGACGAAATTTTCAAGTGCAACGATGGGGTGCTCAACTCCCTGCTCACCGCCCTCAACGAGCGCAGGTACACCAACGAGGGCCGTACTTACCCCATCCCCACCATCTCCTTCTTCGCGGCCTCCAACGAGATCCCCAACTTCAACGATCCCCAGGAAAAAATCCTGGAGGCCCTCTATGACCGGCTGGAGCTGAAGGTGGTGACGGACAACATCGCCGACCGGGACAAGCGGCTGGCGGTGCTGACGGACAAGCAGACAGGGCGCGCGGAGCAGATTGCCGCATCCATCACGCTGGATGAGCTGGAACAGATGCAGGCGGAGGTGGCGGCGATCCCGGTGCCCGACGCTGTGAACGAGCTGGCTGACGATATCCTGTGCCAGCTTCGGAAGGACGGCGTCCCGGTGTCGGACCGCAAGTATCTCAATTACTACCCCATCGCCCAGGCCAAGGCGTGGCTGTCCGGCCACAACCAGGTGGAGTTCCAGGACCTGCTGGCCCTGAAAAACTACCTCTGGCAGAAGCCGGGGGACCGGCCCGGGGTGGAAACGGTACTGGAGCGTATGTGCGTCAACCCCATGCAGGACAAGGTGAACAGCATCCGGGCCATGGCGGTGGACGTACAGGCGGAGTTCAACGCCGCCATCTCTGATACCAGCAAGCCCAATGCAGGCAGAAAGGCCCTCATCAAGCTGCGTGGCGAACTGCTGCGGCTGTACGATGAACAGCAGAAGCTGGCGGCGTCTGCCCAATCCGACGGCGAGAAGACGCTGACGGACGGCCTGCTGGCGGATATGGAGGAGATCAACCGGAAGGCCCACGAGGCGGCAGGCTTCACCTTCATGCCGCTGGAGCAGCTGGCGGCACTGCAATAAATATAGGAGGATACAATCATGTTGAACCACATCATAGTTATGGGCCGCCTGACCCGGGACCCGGAGCTGCGGCACACCCAGTCCGGCACAGCCGTGGCCAGCTTCACCGTGGCGGTGGACCGGGATTTCAAGGACAAGGCGACCGGCGAGCGCAAGACCGACTTCATCGACTGCGTGGCCTGGCGTTCCACCGGCGAGTTTGTGGCCAAGTATTTCGGCAAGGGCCGCATGGCCGTGGTAGAGGGGCGTTTGCAGCTCCGGGACTGGACGGAAAAGGAGGGGAACAAACGCCGCAGCGCAGAGATCCTGGTGTCCAGCGTCTACTTTGGCGACAGCAAGCCCAAGGACGGCAGCGGCTCCGGGAGCGAAACCAAGGCCGGAAAGGACGATGATTTTCAGCTGCCTGGTGATTTCGGCGGCGGCTCTGACAGCGGTTTTGCGGAGCTGATGGATGATGACGGCGACCTGCCGTTCTAAGCAAGCGGCGGCGGGAGGGGCAGCCCTCCCGCCGCAATGGGGGCCTGATTTTTCAGGTTGCTATTTCCTCCGCAAGCTGGTAAACTATTGGTATCTTGAATCAAAGCGAAGGGCGGGAGATTGCCATGATGTATCCTTATATCACGTTGGCTGACGATACCGAGATCACCCATTCCCACATCATGGAGCAGGAGGGCATACAGTCTGTCGAGGTGCACTTTGAGCGGCCCACAGAGGAGGGCTTTGTCTCAGCCCGATGCGTCCTCCCACGCTATGAATGGAAATTCAACGAGGGCTTCCGGCCTGATGAGCTGTCGCTGTTTGATGAATTTCTGCGCCACAACGCCCACTTGCTTTACCGCTACGCGGCGCAGGGAGGGATACACTGTGCCTGACTCGGCGGCTGTCTGGTGTTCTTTTGGAGCAGAATCCCACAGAACGATCTCAAGGAGCTGCTGGACGTTATCTCAGCCCAGTTTTTCTTGATTTGCCGGAAATGGAAGGAACATTTCTGCGTGGACGAAATCACATTCTTTTGCTGAACGCAAGAGAGATAGAATTTTAGAGGTGAAGCGGAAACAGAGTGGTTCCGCTTCGCCTCAATTTTTTGGAGGAAAACAAAATGAAGAAATACTTTGACTACTTAGACGCGTTGCGGGATTCCGGTGTCACCAATATGTACGGCGCGGTGCCCTATCTCCAGCAGGAGTTCCCGGAATTGAGCTACGATCACGCCCAGGCTGTCTACATCCTGCGGGAGTGGATGGCGCACTACCAGAGGGGCGGTGATCTGTGATGCGCGGCCCTTACCGCACCATTGAGGACGTTCTGCGCTCCCCCTGGGCCGCCACGGAGCGGCCCAGGGAGGGACAGGCCACAGACCGGGTGCTGCACTCCACCCGGCTGGAGGACAGCATTTACGCCGACCTGAAGGATGGCGACACCGGTTTGGAGCAAGCCGAGCAGGAGGCGGCAAAAAAGCTGCCCTCCTTCCCGGCCTTGTCCCAGGATGTGTTCCAGTCCTTCTACTCCCTCATGCCCCGGAAAAATGGGGAGGATATGCTGACCGTGGCGGCCCGGAAATTCAACGCGCCCACTTTGGAGCATATCACCCAGAGCGGGGACTATTCTACGCTGAAAACGGTGTGCGAGGGCCGGGAGCTGCCCGCCTACGAGGCGGCGTCCGAGTTTGTGGCCCGCACCGCCGGGGAGCTGGACAGCCTGCTTTCGGACATCGGCGGCGAGAAGAACGCGCTGAACACCCTGGAGAAGCTGGAGCAGAGGGAGCGGCAGGCACGGCAGGAGCTGGCGGAGCTGCTGGAGCGGATGCAGGCCACGAAGGAGCGCGGCCAGGGCTTGGAGCAGTCCGTGGTGGAGGCTGCCAACAAAGCGGAGAGCAAACGCCGCCAGGTGGAGGCTGTGGGTAAGCTGGTGGACGCCAACGCCGCTAAAAGCAGGGACGATGTGGCCGGGCTGGTGTCCCTGGCCGTGAGTGCCGCCGCAGAAAAGGCGGAGGAGGTGCGGAACATCATCGGGGCCTGGAGTGATGAGCCCGGCAATCTGGAAAGGAACGAGGCCAACGCCGGGCTGCTGGCCCTGGTGCGCAAAAGCCAGGTTCTGCGGGATATCTCCAGGTACCTGGGCAGATTCCGGGAAATCTTCGCCCAGGGCAAGCGCAACGGCTACTCCTACGGCCGGGGCGAGAAATACGCCCTGGAGCTGGGCCGCGACCTGTCCCGCGCCCTCACCTCCGAGCTGGCCATGCTGGCCTCGCCCCAGATCATGCCGCTGTTCCTGCGCAGGTACCAGCGGGGGCAGATCAAGCAGTACCAGCGGCGGGAACCCACATTCAAAGGCATGGGGGACATCATCTGCTGCCTGGATGAATCCGACTCCACCCATGGAGACCCCGCCGCCTGGGGAAAGGCCGTGGCCCTGACCCTGCTGGAGATTGCGGCGGACAGCGGGCGGTGCTTCGCCCTGATCCACTTCTCCGGGCCGGGGAGCTTCAAAACGGAGGTGTTCCGACCCGGGGGCTATGCCATGGCGGAAAAGGTAGAGGCTGCGGAAACCTTTTTAGGCGGCGGCACCGACTTCCAGACGCCCGTGAATGACGCCCTGCGTCTGATGGATGAGGAAGACCTTGAAAACGCCGACATCGTGTTTATCACGGACGGCGAGTGTGCTTTGCCGGACGCTTATGTGGAGCGGCTTCGGACTGAGCAGGCCAACCGGCGGTTCACCGTTACCGGGGTGCTGCTGGACAAGGGTACGCCGGGGATGGCGTTCAGCCTGGAATCCTTTTGTCAGAATATCTACCGCACCAGCGAACTGCTGGGGGATGAAATTGTGCGGGAGATTGTGGCGGGACGGTGTTGAGCGAAGATGCGCAACGGAATTGGCAGAATGCCGGTAAACATGGTTGCGGATAGGGGTAAAACAGGCTATAATAGGAATTGCGGGAAGGATGGTGAAACCTCATGCGCACCTTGTTTCATGGAAGCCGGATCGAGGTAAGATACCCGGAGATCAGTTTTCACATCGCCAAGGCATTGGCCGCCCTGCGGTTCGAGAGGAGTTATGCTACCGATGGGAAAGCGAAATGACAGTGCGCTGTTTTTCACCTGCTCCCTGATAGAGCAGCTTGGCCGGACACTCCGCAAAAGGCGGGGAGACGTTGCGGCGGAGCTGGGCGAAAACGGCGTGCGGATCATCTATGAGCACGCCGATGTGCTCCACTGTGAGCCCATCGAAAAGGTGGCGGACGACGCCATTGGGGAGTTCGGCCTGACCGCCGGAGAGTATGACAACGTAGGCGAAGCCCGCTATGCCGTGCCCGATGTGTGGACGATGGGCAAGGTATATGCCCGGTTGATCGAGGATGTGTCCGGGGAGGACGATGTGGTGGAGACGCTGCTGGCGGTCTATACCTCGTGGATCGATGAACGGCTCTCCGATTACAATGCCGCGTTTTATTACCAGCCCCGGGATTATCTGGCGGAGTGCTGCCGCCAGGGGACTGTGCTGGACGGCTGATTCAAAAGACGTGTTAAAACGGAAGCCCCACAATGCAGTTTTGCATTGTGGGGCTTCCTGCTGTTTCCGGCAATCCCGGGCTTGTTAAAATGACACACTCCCGTTGAACTTTTCGTTCACCACGTAATAGGCCACGCGCTCCTCCGGCTTGACATACAGCTTCAGATCGGTGATGGGCGCGCGCTTTTTCTCCTGCCGGAAGTCGGCCTTGGCCGCCTCCACCAGCGCGTCCATCTCGACCTCTGTGCCCTGGAACTGCATGATGACTGTGGGCTTGAGGCTGTCCGCCTTGGCCTTGCTCTCGGCGCGGGCTTTGGCGGCGGATGCCTTTTCCTCCGCCGTCATGGGCTTTCTGCCGCCCTTCTTTTTGGCCTCGGGCTCAGCAGTTGCGGCGTCTGTCTTTTTCTTCTCCATGATGATCACCCTTATAGATTGATTTGCTGGTTCAAATTACCAGCCCATTATATACGGTGATAACCAAAAATGCAAGATATTATGCCTGTTTACTCGCTTTCCTCCTGCACCCAATCCACCGGCATCCCGTTGACCTCCACCCCCTCCCCGGCGGGGATGAGCAGATACTTCTTCCCGTCGATGATCCGCGTCTCTACCAGATAGCTCTGCTCCGGCGGCACGGCGATGGTCACATCGGCGGCTTTGACCTCAAACCGCTTGCTGTCGATGAGGTTGGCGGGGCTGAGTGCCGCCCCCTCGCCGAACAGCTCCCCGCACCTCTTGCAGAACGCCTCTGTCTGGGCTTCCGACCCGCCGCAGTCCCGGAGGATGGCCGCCACCTCTTTGGCGGTAATCGCCAAAGGTTCGGGGTCCTTCTCCTCCCGGTGCTGCTCGATGCGCTGGGAAAGCCGCTCATGGACGGCCTGCACCACCTCCAGGCCGCAGGCCCCCTCCAGCCCCTCCCGCAGGGCGGTCTGGAACGCCTCCCGCTGCTCCCCAGCGGACATAGGCGGCTCGGTATGAAAGATGGCGTCCAAAAACTCCTGGTGCAGCTCGTCCGGCTTGCGGGCGTAGGCCAGGGCGTTGTAGATATTGGCAGCCCTATCGTCGAAGGCCGGGAACAGGAAGCCCAGCTCCGGCGGCGCGACGATCTGGCTGGGGGCGCAGTTGTGGAACTCGTTCTCCCCTGGGCAGTAGCCCAGCTCCAGCTTGCCGTCCTTCACGGGGCACACGCTGCACACCATGTAGGAGAACACCGTGTCGCCCTCATCCGCGCGATCCTCACCGTCCCGGCCCCGGTGGGGCACGTCGTAGGCGTCGTGGGCCAGCAGGATGAGGTAATTGCTCTCCCCCATATCCAGGCTGTCGATGACCGTCTGATAGAACTCCTGCCGCACCTCGCCGTCCTTCAGCCTGGAGTCCCGCAGGGCCATGAGGCGGCGGTGCTCAACACTGTCCGCCACCTGCTGGGTGGAGAACACGATGTCGATGAGGTTCCGGCCCAAGGCCCCGGACAGGGCCTTCTTCAGCAGGTTTAAGTATTTCTCCGCCTCCTCCTCGGGCCTCCGGTCCAAGGGCTCATCCAGGTAGGAGACGATCTCCTTTTGGGCGTTCACATAGCAGCCGTAAATGCGGCCGATGGCGTTTTTGCCCAGCCGGAAGCGGCGTTTCAGCTCGCTGATCTCTTTCTGATTCATGGTGACCTCGCAGTTTCAAATGTATTTTGCGCGGCGGTGGAAATTCTGGACCGCGCAATCAAGGCAGATGTTTTATTATATAGGGAGAGGGGCAAAACTTACAACCCTTGCCCCGGCGGCCTTTGGGCTTCATATATACGCTTGAGGAAAGAATCAATGTGCCCCATGGCAAGAAGGGGTCACTTGGCAATTACATAAATTGATGCTGAGGACAGGTACTGATAGATATACCATTCTCTGCTCTTTTCTGATAGGATTTTTGGTATTTGGGAAGACTATATCAAAAATCTGTAGGGAAAGGGATGCACAATGAAGCAACTGATATCTGTCAAGAAAAAGCAAATGGACGACTATTTCAACTACCTGCGCCATGAGGAGCACAGCGAACTCACCATACAGAAATACAGCCGGGATATTGCCCGTTTTCTGGCCTGCTCCAACGGGCACCTGGATAAATCCGCCATCATGGAGTGGAGGGCTGCGCTTGTGGCTGATGGATATGCCCCACAAACCATAAACTCAATGCTTGCGGCAGTAAATGGACTGTTGGATTATCTGGGTCATTCGGATCAAAAGGTAAAACCAATAAAATGCCAGCGGGCTATGTTTCGCTCAAGGGAGCGGGAGCTCACCAAAGCGGAATACCTGCGCCTGCTGGACACCGCGAAGCGGCAGGGAAAGCGGCGGCTGTTCTTGGTTTTGCAAACCATCTGTGCCACCGGAATCCGGGTGTCCGAACTGAAGTATATCACCGTCCAAGCAATACAAGACGGGCAGGCGGTAGTGAGCTGTAAAGGGAAGTGCCGGGTGATCCTGATCCCGAGAAAGCTATGCCGGGAGCTGTTGGGATGGGTTAGAGGCAAAGGAATTGCCGCCGGTCCGGTGTTCCAGACCAGCGGCGGAAATACCTTGGATCGCTCCAACATCTGGCGCGAGATGAAGGGGTTATGTGGCGCGGCGGGGGTAGACCCCCGGAAGGTGTTTCCGCACAACCTGCGCCACCTCTTTGCCATGGTGTTCTACACGGCGGAAAAGGATATTGCCAAGCTGGCCGATATCCTGGGCCATTCCAGCATCAGCACCACCCGGATCTATATCATGGAGACGGGCGCGGAGCATGAACGGCAGCTGTCCAGACTGGGGCTTGTGCTTTAGAAGCAGACACTAAAAAACAACAAAAGGACGCTTTTGTTGTTTTTACTCGTACATAGTACCACAAAAAGCACGGGAGTGCAATAGAAATTTTCCCGGTTTCGGAGCATCTGTAGAAGCTGCCGGGTTGCCTGGTAACTTTGCGACATAAAAATGGGCACAAAAACAGGCCGGAAGGACTTGCGGGGTCTTTCGGCTCGATTTTTGCGCCCATTTTTGCAGCTCAGGACACTTTTGAAATCCAATTTTACCCAAACAGTGGACATTCACCTGGATTTATAAACCAAGGCAAACAACAAAAGCGTCCTTTTGTTGTTTTGACCCAAAACGGAGGATATTGCGGCGGCAAAAAAGAATCGGCTGCCCCGTTCCGGCGGGCTTGAAGATGCTCGTGAAGATGAAGCTGGGCCGCGCCAGATTTTTGGAATGGCGACTCCCTATGCGTCCGTTTCAGCGGGGGCCTGCACAGCACCGCAGGACGCCGTTCCGTCTTCTTGTCTCTCTATCTTCTTTCCTGAAACTTCACGGGCATCTTCAAGCCTTACTGGGATTCTTCTGCTTTCTTTTTTGCTGGTTACACAATCAGAGGTGTTTTGAGCTCCGCCGCAAGGCCAGGATGCTGAGGGGGTGTGGCCCAATGGTGATTGAGTTCCTCTTTGATGAGTTCCTTACAGCCCGCTTGGAATGGCGGAGACGGTCTTTCCGGTGGCTGTCCGGATTGCGGAGGGAGCGGAAGCACATCCTGACCTTGAATTCGGCAAAACAGGTGGACGGAGTTGACGAAGATGGACATTAAACTGTTTGTCTGCTGCCATCGGCCGGAGGTTGTCCCTAAGTACCCGTTATTGATTCCGCTTCAGGTAGGAGCAGCTCTTGCAAGTGAACATTATCCTGGGTTTCTATACGATGATACGGAAGAAAACATTTCATAAGGAGAATAGACTTTCGGATTCTCAAAGTGCTTGGGATGTAAGGGGTTCGAGAATCCGAAAGTCTATAGATGTGACAGGAGGGCCAATATGGCTGAAACAATTCTGAGTATTGCGGTTCCTGCCTACAATTCGGAGCATTATCTTGGAAAATGCCTGGATTCTATGGCAGGGGCTGATGCACGTCTCGAGGTTATTGTCGTCGATGACGGCTCCACTGATGGTACTGGGGTGCTGGTTCAGGAATATGTAAGGCGTTTCCCGAGGCAGGTGTCACTGATTTCCAAGGATAATGGTGGACATGGATCCGGTATCAACACAGCTGTCGAAATAGCGACGGGACGTTATTTCAAAGTGGTCGATGCGGATGACTGGATCAGAACAGACCAGTTGCCTTGTTTGCTAGACGCCTTGGAGCGCACTTGTGCGGATGCGGTTATCACTGGATATCACACTATAAATGAAGCCACTGGAAAAGTAATGGCCTATCCCTGTACATGCCGGTATGCTGGGCAAAAAATCGACCTGAAAACGCTCTTGGAAGTGTATGACAACATTTCCTTCTGCTGTTCATTTCATGGGATACTCTACCGCACGCAATTTTACCGAGAGTGTGGCTTTCGCCTTTCTGAGGGCATATTTTACGAGGACCACGAATATGCTACGCTTCCTTTTGCCCATCTGAACAGCATTCTCATCCTCCCACTGTTTTTTTACCAGTACCGCATCGGAACCAGTGGTCAAAGCGTAGCTTTCCACAATCAAGTCAAGAGAATCGACCAAATAGAACAGGTAATAATCCGAATCCTGGACTATCGGGAACAGCATGCTCCGTTGCGCTCCGACCGAGACGAGTATTTTCTCCGCAAGCTGAGTGTGGTCGTTGTGAGCTATTTTGCCATTGCCTTGGTAAAAGACCCGGACAGAGCAACAGGTAGGGCAAAGGCCCAGAGATTCCGGGAACTGTTGGACCAGTACGAGCCGCAGTTGAACCAACTTGTGAAGAAAAAATATAAAACCTTGGTGTTGTTTCACCGCATCCACTTTCCTGCAAAATTATACCAAAGGGTACTGAACACAGCATTTTATAAAATGATTCGCCAAATTTGGACAAGCTAGGAGTTATTGTATGCGGGATGTGAGTGAGCTTCAGCAAGAAGCCCTATCTATTTGTGAGATGGTTTACCGCGCCTGTGAAAGGCATCAGATTCCCTGCTGTCTCGCGGCGGGGACCCTTTTGGGTGCTGTTCGGCACAAAGGTTTTATCCCATGGGATGATGACATAGATTTAGAAATATTTAGAACGGATTATGAGTGCTTTCGGCGAATCATGCAGGATGAATTGGGAGATAGACTCATATTTCAGGAATTTCAGACTGACCCTACCTATCCGTTCCCGTTCACCAAAATCTTTTTGAGGAATGCGGTGACCGAACGGTTACATTATCCCCATCTAAATCGAAGCGGGTACGCTTTTGTAGACGTGTTTCCTCTAAGCCGATGCCCAACTAACGAGTCCATAGCCCGTATTTTTTTCAAAATCACGGAGCTTCTTTCCTTGTCTATCTTGTCCCGAGTCTGCTCAGAAGGAGACCAGGTCTGCGGATATACCAAACGGCATGTGATTGGGGCCTATCATTTTTTTCAAAAACTCCCTATTCCCCTTGTCCAGAGAATTAGTTCAGCAGTTATCAACTTTTTTAACGCTGTCTCGCCAAATCGTTATCTGTGCTATACCGGCGGGAAATATGGATATCCGCTGGAAAAATATCAAGCGGATTGGTATCACACCATGGAAAACGTAAAATTTGAAGGAAGAGAGTTTGCCATCCCGGCGGGCTGGGATGCATTGCTGAGGCACAAATATGGCAACTATCGGCAGTTACCGGTTCCGGCAAATAGAACGGGGCATTTCGAATAAAACATTTCCTGAGGAGGAGTTACATCATGAGAGCAATATTGATGGCGGCAGGGGTTGGTAGCCGCTTGAGTCGTTCAGTAAAAAAACCCAAATGCGTGCTGGATGTGGATGAGATGCCGCTGATCCGGCATACAGTGGCCATGCTTCGGCAATATGACATCGACTGTGCTGTCGTAGTCGGCTACTGCCGAGAAATGGTATATGAAGCCCTGAAGGGGTTAGAAGTGCGGTTTTACCACAATCCATTTTATAAAGTCACTAATAGCATGGGTTCTTTGTGGTTTGCCAGGGACTATATCGATCCAAATCAGGATATTATTTTGGGCAATGCAGACGTGTATTGGGGCGAGGATGTGCTGGAACTTCTGCTTGCAGACCAGCGAGACGCGGTAATGCTCTCTGACGCCTCTCGAGTGGATGTGGGTGACTATTTTTTCCGAACAGATAACGGACGTATCGTAGCTTATGGCAAGGAACTGACCAGAGAATGCCGTGATTGCGAGTATGTGGGCTTGGCCCGGCTGAAGGCAAACTTCCTGCCCAACTTCAAGATTCGGATTTCACAGTGTATTGAGGATGAGCTTTATGATCTCTGGTGGGAGAACGTCCTATACAATTATGCAGTCAACTACCCTATCTATTCATTGGATGTGGGTGGGCACTTCTGGGGCGAGATCGATTATATCGAGGATTACGAGCGGATCCTAAATCACATCTGTCAAAAAAAATCCGTTTGTGTCGGGGAGGGTGCGCGATGACGCTGTTTACGGTCGGCCCGGTGGAGATGTACCGGGAGACATTGGAGCTGTCAGCCCATCAACTTCCTTATTTCCGCACGGGAGAATTTTCTGAAACGACACTTCATACCGAGAACCTACTGTTGGATTTGGTACAGGCACCGAATTCCTCCCGTGCTGTGTTCCTTACCGCCTCTGGCACCGGGGCAATGGAGGCGGCCGTCATCAATTCTTTGGGCAGTACTGATCACGCTCTGGTCATCGACGGAGGTTCTTTTGGACATCGCTTCACACAGATATGCCAATATCACGCGATCCCCCACACGGCCCTCCACCTGGAGTTTGGGAAGGTCCTGACAGCGGAAATGTTAGATCAAGCCTATCAAAATGATATGACGGCTCTGCTGATCAACCTCAACGAGACCTCCACCGGACAGCTCTATGATATTAACATGATCAAGACCTTCTGCCGCGAACACGATTTGTTGTTGATCGTTGACGCGATCAGTGCCTTTATCGCTGACCCGATCAGCATGGAGGCAGATGGAATCGATATGTTGATCATCAGCTCTCAAAAAGCCCTTGCTCTCGCGCCAGGTATATCCGCAATCGTGCTCTCGCCCCGCGCGGTCGACCGTGTGGAAACGCGGACGACCAATACGATGTATTTTGATTTGAAGGACTATTTAAAAAACGGGGCCCGCGGTCAAACTCCCTTCACCCCCGCGGTGAGTATTCTGCTTACTTTGCGTCAACGGCTTCAGAGTATCGCTGAGACCGGGATCGACCGTGTACGCGATGACATCCGCAATCTTGCTGTCGATTTCCGCGGCAAGACCGCCCATCTTCCAGTCCAAATCCCCAGCTATCCCCTCTCTAACGCGCTGACCCCCCTGTACTTTCCCAATGGAAACGCCAGCGAAGTGTATCACCTCCTACGTGAGCAGTACGATCTTACGGTGACTCCCAGCGGTGGAGAGCTTGGTCGATCGTTGCTTAGGGTCGGTCACATTGGGAACCTCACTCCCCAGGATAATACTCGGCTTGTTCAAGCAATGCGCGAAATCACATGAGAAAACCGCTGCCAGCAGGGAGAAGAGAGAATGACACAATTACAGGAAAGAGTCCTGGTGCTCCTCAAACAAATCGATAAACTATGTCAGGACAATGGTATTGAATACTATTTGACCGCCGGGTCACTCATTGGTGCTATGCGGCATAAGGGTTTTATCCCTTGGGATGATGATGCGGACATTATCATGACCAGAGACAACTGGGAAAAATTCTACGCCAGCGCAAAAGATAACCTTCCCCAAAATATTGTTCTGAATTCGCAAGATGATGACGCTGGCTTGGCCATGACCGCCAACCACTATGTAGACACCAGTACAACAGCAGTTTATCGATATGATATTACTAACCCAGAACAAAATGGAATCATGATTGATGTAATCATTATGGATCCAGTTCCAGACAATAACATCGCCAAAAGTGAATATGTGGATGCGTTAACTATGCATACCGAGCTTACCGTTTTGCCTTATCAATACTCATTACGAAACGGAAAGTCCACCCATTTCATTCGGAATTGGACAATGAGCAGGATTTTGGGGTTACGGAAAGTTCTGAGCCATATTGATCGAAATGCATTCCACCATACAGAAGAAGAATCTCGGTACTATGTTCAGCGCTTTGCCGGTTCTCCCCACTTTTGGCCCAAAGAATATTTCGGAACACCGAAATATGTGCCATTTGAAGACACCATGCTCCCGATCCCTCAGCGCGCTGGCGACTGCCTGTGCATAGGATATGACGATGACTGGATGTATATCCCCTCCGGTGGGCCCTCAAAAAGTACCCACGAGTTCTGTGTGCGGAACCTGACTGTTCCCGGCAGGCTGATTTCAGAGGATTTTGAGCGGCGCGTCGATCGAAAAAAGCTGATACATACCTATGTCAAGCGTAAGCGGATCATGGTCGCGCAAACAGGGAGAAAATACCGAATCGCTATGGAGTCCGACCGGTTCCTTGCAGAATACATACGACTTGTCTATTCAAAAAAGGATCCGACTGTTTATGCCACCCTATTGGAACAGGGGAACTTTGACGGTCTGGAGGCATACTTCGAGCAGTATATCGCGGCGCAGTGTACCAGTCAGTTCTTAGGAAGTTCCGCGCTAGATGGATGGCTGAACTGGCGTCGCAAGTGTCACCCCATGCTGATCGACATTGGAGACGATGCCCTGCACGCGGTCTTGTGTTTGCTGATTCGGAAACAAAAATTGGCATGGGTCGGAAAACTCCTCAAGGCCCGCAAAGTGCTGGAGCGTCCCATGCCCCAGCCACTTTGCGAGATGGACAGCCTGTATCTGGCCATCAGAAGAGCGATCAGTGCTTTTGAATGTGGCGAAGATACGCAGTGCAGGGAGATCGTGGCACACCTGCTGCCCAAACACCCTGAAAATCCATTCCTATGGAAGCTCGATTTGAAGGAACGTGTCCGCGACGGGCTATCCGGACAAGAATTATTGAACGCAACCACTCAAGGTTTGGAACTATTCCCTGATGATCCGGAGATTCTTTGCCTTCAGGCGGAGGGGTATTTTGCTGTGAGCGAAGCCAGCCGCGGGCTGGAAATTTATCAAATACTGGCCGAAAATACAAATCATGGGCTAGTTCTCCTCCATATTAAAGAGCGGCTTGAGGCACTGATTGAGCGGGATCCAAAAAACGAACAGCTTTACGTGATCTGGCTGACTTTGCGCAAGCACTGCGGAGAAGAAAATGTTCCGGCAATCGAAGAGTTTTTCCCTGAAAAGCAGAGTGCGGCAGAAGCTAACGATTTGGACCCCGCCTCTTTACAGGAGCCGGTCACAGCAAGTCAAATCCTCGAGAAATGCGCAGACGGCGGAGATGCATTGACGCCCATTCAGCGCAAACGGTTTGAGCTCCTTACCGAGGCGTCAGAAATCTGCAAAAGAAACAAGATAAAGTATGTTTTATTTGGTAAAACATTGCTGCAGGCAGCTCGTGATGGCCGCTACATGGACAAACACGGGGATATTGTTTTAGCCATGACCTCGGAAAACTGCAAAAAGTTCACTCAGGCAGTCAAAGAATTAGGACAGCCAGGTCGATATTTGAACTCTATGGCAGAAAACCCTCGTTTTCACCGATTTTGTCTGCAGTATTGTGACAGTGAATCTCTCGACTTTGACGTGCCTCGCTGCGGCTGCGGAGAGCGATTTGGCCTCTTTATCACCATTGAGATCCTTCGCTGTCCCGCGAAGAATAAATTGGCCAATTTAATAGACCAGATGCTGGAAAGCGGCTGGGAATCCAGCCTTACAATGAAGTGGTCATCGGCTAAACGCACAGTCAGCCGACTTGCTATCACAGCTCTATGCGCAGTCTTTGGCCGTAAAAATGTTGGGAAATGGCTTTATCAGCGGTTTTTAAAAGGGCCCAGAAAGAAGGAAAAGACGCGCTATTATCTGAAGTCTTTTTGGGGAAAGCGCACCTACTATCCGTCTTATTGGTTCAAATATACTTCTACCATGGAGTTGGAAGGCATGCCCTTCGAGGTTATGAAACTGTCCTCCTGCTATCTGAAAAAAACGTACGGAGCTAAATGGAAAACCAGAACGTTTCCAGCGACGAAGGCGTACCCCTTTACCAGGATCACAGATGCCAGTGTTTCTAGCCAGGAGTACCTTGCCATCCTAAAGGAAAACCATGTTGACCGTATGAAGCATTGGGCCCTGCGCCGCAAAGCAAATCAAAAATATGCGCCGGTCAATACGCTTGGAAGCAAAACTGGGCACTATTGGGACATTATGCGTCTATGCGGTGAGCGATACCGTCTCCTAGAAGAATATATGCCCAAACGGGAATATATCATTGAACTGTTTCGCTCAAACCGCATTAAAGAGCTCAGTTGGGTGCTGAAAGATTATTATACGGCTGCCATTGCTTTTAGCAAGAAAGGATTAGGGCTTTGCTTTGACAAAAAGATTTTCGAGATTTTGGAATATACTTTGTTTTCGCAAGGAAAGGTTAAGGAAATCAGGACGCTGCGCCAGCAAATCGTGGCGCGAGATTGGGAGCCTATCGCAGTAACAACATATAAAGGAGGTGGTGGAATGAGAGAAGCACTGCCCAACGACATTCCAGCCATTCTGGTATATCTGGAGCGCAATATTCAGGATTGCTTGTACATGTACATTGATATTGGGAAATATGGCCTGGAAAACGACCATATGAGGGTCTGGCTGGACTCCAATGAAGATGGATTGAAACTGGTGGTCATGAAATACCACACCAACATCAGCATTTACACTGACCGTGACGACTGGGATGCGGAAGCGGTGATGGAATTGATAGAGCAGGAGCAAGTCAACTCCGTTACAGCAGAAGAAAAGGTCGTGAAGCGATTGTACAATTTGTGCTCTGGTAGATACAACGTTTCGTACGGTTCCGTATTCCGATTTTCTAACGCCCGCAAATTTGAGTTCGATGGTTTGATTGAGGATGGCCATGAAGCTGATACGATGGACATTGCCCAATTGATTGCACAGGATGAAGGTATCGGCTCCTATTACGAAGTTGAGGACTTGGCCAATCAATTGTCCGAGCGAATCAGGACAGGTATGGGTCGGAGCTTTGTAATTCGCGAGAAAAATAAAATTGTGGCGCACATCGCTTCCTATGCGGAATTTAACGGTATTGCCACAACAGGCGGGTTGATTGTTGACCCGAAATATCAAAACGGGCTTTATGGCGGCGTTCTGGAGAGTCACCTTGTCCATACTTTGCTACAGGAGGATTTCCAAGTATATACCTTTGTGACGAATCGACTTCGTAAAAAATTGCTTACAGCCTGGGGCAATACATGTGTAGGTAAATATGGGAAGATGACAAGAGTAAGAACTGAAAGGTGATTCATGTGGGACATATTTTGGAATCAGAACTGTTGAGCTATCCTTTGGATTCTGACGGTCTGCTGCGTAAAAAAAAGGCCGTCAAGCGGGTGCTGTTAGAGCAGGATATCCAGTGGTTAGATAAACGCATTGCTGTCCTTGGCGGCTCCACTACTAACGATATTCAGGATTGCTTGGAGCTTTTCCTTCTACAAAACGGCATTCGCCCCAGTTTTTATGCCTCGGAATATAACCGATATTGGGAAAATGCCATATTCGGCAGCCCAGGGCTAGAAACGTTTTCACCCGACATAATTTTCATACATACCACCAGCCGCAACATTTTGCGATGGCCTGTGCCGGGGATGGAGCCTCAAGAAATTGACGCATTGCTTCAAAACCAGTTTGAGCATTTTCGAGCGATGTGGTCCCAGTTGTCTGAAAGGTACCGATGCCCGATTATTCAAAACAACTTTGAGCGCCCCCCGTACCGTCTAATGGGAAATCGAGATATTTCTGACTGTTGCGGAAAGAGTAATTTTATCTATCGACTAAACGGTCTGCTTTACGACTACGCCGGCAGCCATACAGATTTTTTTGTACATGATATCGACTACCTGGCGGCACAGTTTGGATTGAGCGCATGGCAGGATCAGCGATATTGGAGTCTATATAAATATGGGCTGTCGTTGAAGGCAATTCCGGAATTTGCCCGGGATTTATCTCACATCATCTGCTCTATCTATGGGAAAAGCAAAAAAGCCGTCACACTTGATTTAGACAACACACTGTGGGGCGGCGTTGTCGGCGATGATGGCGTAAATAGTCTAATCATGGGGCCCGAAACCCCTGCGGGGGAGAGCTTTACCACCTTTCAGGAATATCTCCGTGATTTGAAACAGCTTGGTGTGCTTTTGACTGTAAATTCCAAAAACGAGCAGGCCAACGCTTTAGCAGGGCTGAGGCATCCTAGTTGTGTGCTGAAGCCGGAAGATTTTGCCCATATTGCGGCAAATTGGCTCAGCAAGGATGTGAACATGATTGACACGGCCCATGCCCTAAACCTTGGACTGAGCAGCTTTGTGTTCGTGGACGACAATCCGGCCGAGCGCGAAATTGTCCGAAGCCATGTGCCGGAGGTTACGGTTTTGGATGGCAGCACACCGGAACGTTTTCTGGAACTACTGGATCACAGTGGTTTTTTTGAAGTTACCATCCTGACTAAAGATGATTTAGCCCGCAGCGAAATGTATCGGGCAAACGCATTACGCACCGAGTTGGAGCAGAGCTGTGGCAGTTATCAAGACTACCTTCTCAGCCTGGATATGCGTGCCTGCATTCATAGTTTTACCCCGGTCTACATGCAGCGAATTGCTCAGCTTACCAACAAAAGCAATCAATTCAACCTGACCACAAAAAGATGCACCGAATCGGATATCCAGCGCATGGCTCAGGATCCTACCTACATCACGCTGTGCGGTCAGATGGAGGATAAATTTGGGGACAATGGCGTAGTTGCGGTGGCTGCAGGCCGAATAGAGGGGCGGCGTGTACATATAGAGCTATGGCTGATGAGTTGCCGTGTTTTAAAGCGAGACATGGAACTGGCGATGTTTGACCGCTTTGTGGATGAATGTCTTGCGCAGAGCGTTGATGAGATCATTGGCTATTACGTTCCAACCAGCAAAAATTCTATGGTTCGAGAGCTCTATGGGCAGTTCGGTTTTGATAAAACTTCAGAAGATGAGCAGGGTAACACCGTATGGACATACTATGTCAAGGACCACATCCCAAAGAATAAAGTGATCCGAATAGTTTAAAGTTGAGGAGATTAGAAATGAGCAGATTAGAAGTATTTGAAAAGCTCCAGGAGATTTTTATGGATCTGCTGGATGATGAGGAATTTCAGCTGTCGGAGGACATTTCAATGGATACGCTAAAAGACTGGGACAGCCTGATGCATATTACTTTGATTTCTTCCATTGAAGATGAGTTCAGCCTACACATCCCATCCGATGATATACCAAATCTTAAACGTGTGGAAATGCTGATCGATGTCGTTTTGCGGGAGATGAGACAGCGTTGAAACTGCATCATATTGGATACCTTGTAAAGAATATAGAAAAATCCATCCGGGCATTTCAGGCTTTAGGCTATATGCCTTTTTCCCTTCTCGGTAGAGAAGGGAGCATCGTATACGATGCTGGCCGACAGTGCGATATTGTTTTTCTGAAGCACATTAAATCCTTAAGAGAAAACTATATTGAGCTAATTGAGCCCAAGACAAAGGAATCTCCGATTTACAGCCTGATGAAAATCTATAAAAACACGCCATATCATCTTTGTTTTCAATGTGCGGATTTAGATGCAGAGATAGAAACTTTAAAAGACTTCGGCTGGACGGTATTTCATATCCCAGAACCTGCACCTGCCATCGGAGGCCGGATGGTAGTGTTCCTGGTGCATCACTGTGCCGGAATCATTGAATTAGTGGATGGGACATGGAAGATTTATGCTTGAGCCGTAAAAAAGGACTTACTATGGGGGAAATCAAGATGGATAAACGAATTGGGACTTTGAACAGCGTTCATCTTTCAGCAAATCCTCAAGTCTGTACCGCTTTAGACTTGTGCACACGATTCAGTCTCCACGTCAGTTAAATTTCTGCGGTATATGTATAAGAAGCTGACACGATACCAGTTCCTTTTTGAGGAATTGGTGAAACGTGACTTTAAAAAAAAGTACAAGCGCACTGTACTTGGCATGGTGTGGAGCGTCCTGTCTCCATTACTCACGCTGCTGGTGATGAAGTTGGTCTTCACTCAATTCTTTGGCCGGACAACCCCTCACTATACAATTTATTTGTTTTGTGGAAATTTGATTTTTTCCTGTTTTAATGAATCAACTATCCAGGGTATGACTTCTCTCATGGGCAATGCCGCGATTTTCACCAAAGTGAACATCCCTAAGTATTTGTTTCTGTTTTCCAAAAATGTACAGACGCTCATCAATTTTGGGCTGTCACTATGCGTGTTCTTCCTGTTCTGTATCTTGGACCATATCGCCTTCACCTGGAAATTCATCCTTCTGCTCTATCCCATTGCATGTTTGGCACTGTTCAACATCGGCGTAGGTTTAGTGCTGTCGGCCCTGTTTGTTTTCTTCCGGGATGTCCAGTACCTCTGGTCGGTATTTACAATGCTTCTGATGTATATGTCCGCCATTTTTTACACCATAGACAAATATAGCTATGAAGTACAGTGCCTGTTTCTTTTAAATCCAGTGTACTTATTGATCCGCTATTTCCGCAAAATTGTGATTGAGGCCACCATTCCGACTATATGGTTCCATCTATTGATGGCGGCGGATGTATTCATTGTCTTTGGTTTGGGGTGCTGGATGTATAAAAAATACAATACGAAATTCCTGTATTACGTGTAGCGGAGGGAGCCATGAGCATCTTAGAGGTAAACAACGTCTCGATTCGCTACATGACAGGGGACTTCAAAGACATTGGCCTGAAGGAATACATCATGCGTAGGCTGAAGGGAGACTACCACGTCCGCGAATTTTGGGCGGACAAAGACATCACCTTCAGCTTGGAACAGGGCGATATGCTGGGCATCATCGGCACCAACGGGGCGGGGAAGTCCACCCTGCTCAAGGCCATTTCCGGCATCATGGAACCAACAAAGGGCAAGGTGGTGCGGAAGGGGAACATAGCCGCCCTGCTGGAATTGGCCAGCGGCTTCGATGGGGATCTCACTGTGCGGGAAAACGCCTACCTCCGGGGGGCCATGCTGGGCTATACCCGAAAATTCATGGACGAAACCTATAACAGCATCATCGAATTTGCGGAACTCCAGGAATTCCAGGATCGGCCCTTTAAACAGCTTTCCTCCGGCATGAGATCCCGGCTGGCCTTTGCGATCGCCTCGCTGGTGCGGCCGGATATCCTGATTCTGGACGAGGTGCTGTCCGTAGGGGACGGCGCGTTCCGCAAAAAGAGCGAGGCAAAAATGCGGGAGATTATCGCGGGCGGGGCCACCACCATCCTGGTGAGCCATTCCGTCCAGCAGGTGCGGGAGCTGTGCAATAAGGTGCTGTGGCTGGACAAAGGGCGGCAGGTGGCGTTTGGAGCGGCGGAGCCGTTGTGCGGCCTCTACCAACGGTATCTGGACAAGGAACTGACCCTGGAACAGGCGGCTGAGCTTTGGGAGCAAGGCATCCCGGCAGTCCCTGATATTGTCTGAAAAGGAGCGGAAGAACATGAAAAAGAAGCTGGTATCCCTCGCGCTGGCTACCATATTGTGCGTCAGCCTGATTGTCCCATCCTTCGCGGCCAAGACCTACACCCCCGTCTGGCTCGGGAAGGGCGTTACCCTGGAGGACAGCCCATATTTTTCAGCCCCCCTTACTGCGGTCCGTAAAGACGGCAAGTGGGGCTACACAAACCGGCTGGGGCAGATCACCATCGCCCCCCAATACGAATACGCCCTGCCCTTCTCCGAAGGCCTGGCGGCGGTGGGTAAGGGCGGAAAATCCGGCTTCATCAACACTGCGGGCAAAGTGGTGATCCCCTTGCAGTATGAGGACGCCGCCAGCTTTTCCGAGGGTCTGGCCGCCGTCTGCAAGGACGGGAAGTACGGCTTTATTGACAAGACCGGCAAGCTGGTGATCCCCAACCAGTATGAGTACGTGTACGCGTTCAACGGCGGTCTGGCTGTGGTAAGTGCCAACAAGAAGTGGGGCTTCATTGACAAGACAGGGAAAGCCATCGCCACGCCCCAGTACGATGGCTGCTATAACTTCACCGCCGAGGGCCTGGCCCTGGTCCATAAGGACGGGAAATGGGGCTACATCGATAAGTCCGGGAAGGAGGCCATTGCCCTGCAGTATGAGCGGGCAGTGCCCTTCGCGGACGGCTTGGCCGCGGTGCGCAAGGGCGGGAAGTGGGGCTTCATCGACAAGACTGGAAAAGTGGTAGTCTCTATTTCCTATGACACGGTAGGGGCCTTTTATGAGGGCCTGGCCCGGGTCTGCAAGGGGAACAAATGGGGCTATATCGACAAGACCGGGAAGGAAGCCGTGAGCCCGCAGTATGACGCCTGCTCCAGCTTCTCCGAAGGGCTGGCCGCGGTGAAGAAGGGCGGCAAGTGGGGCTACATCGACAAAACAGGTAAAACGGTGGTCTCTCCCAAGTATACCTACGCGGGCGGCTTCTCCGAGGGCCTGGCTGTGGTGGCCAATGCCGGGAAGTACGGCTACATAGACAAAACCGGCAAGGTGGCAGCTGCCGCAACCTATGAACAGGCCTCGGACTTCTCCGGCGGTCTGGCGGCGGTCAAAAAGGGCGGAAAATGGGGCTTCATTGATAAGACGGGCAAGGTGGTTGTGCCACTGGAGTACGACCTGGCCCTGGAGTTCACCCAGGATACCGCCATTGTGCGGAAGGGCGGCCAGTACGCTCTGCTGAATATCACCGTGGGCGGATTCACAGACGTGCTGTTCAGTTCCGACTACGCCCAGGCCATCGACTGGGCGGTGGAAAAGAAGATCACCAAGGGGACAAGCACCAAACCGCCCCGCTTCTCCCCCGATGAGAAGTGCACCACCGCCCAGATCCTCACCTTCCTGTGGCGCGCCAAGGGGGAGCCGGAGCTCGCCAGTGCCGCCAATCCCTTCACGGGCATCAAGGAGTCAGACTATTTCTACAAGGCCGTGCGCTGGGCCGGGGAGAAGGGGCTGGTGTCGGCACAGGGCTTCGATCCCGAGGCCCCGTGCACCCGGGCGACCGCAGTGACCTACCTGTGGAAGCTGGCAGGGAGCCCCACGGCTCAAAGCAGTGGGTTCGATGATGTGCCGGCTGCGGCAGACTACGCGCAGGCGGTGGCATGGGCCGTGGAAAAGAAGGTGACCAAAGGCACGGGCGGCAATAAGTTCTCCCCCAACAATACCTGCACCCGTGGGCAGATCATGACGTTCCTGTACCGGGATCTGGTGTGATTATTTTATGTATATGAAGCCGGGACCGGCGGCATCACCTTGAAAGGAGGTGAGAACCATGGGCGAGAAGCGGGAATTCCTCAACCGTGCGGAGCTTCGGCACTGCTTCGTGGCGCGGCCGCCCCCGGCAGGGTAACGAGTCCGCGGCGGAAGCAGCCGCACATGAACGATCAAAAATGAATCAGTTAGGAGAAATGCCATTATGAAAAAGCAATTTATCGCCAAGCTGCTGGTGCTGGCCCTGGTTCTGTCCATGGTGCCCGTCAGCATCGTGGCCGCCAGTGCTGCCGGTAGTGCCAAGACTTGCCCCGATACCTGTCCCACCCGTCCCGGCAACGGCGGATACACCGCCCCCGACACCACCGTCCGCGTGGATGAGCCCGTATCCGCCGACGGTGTCATCGAGGTCAAGGTCGTGGCCGGCACTGCCACCGTGGCCCTGAACGAGAAGGCCGTGGAGAGCCTGGCCGATCTGGCCAAGGACGGCGAGATCACCCTGGAGATCAAGGCTGAGGGTGCCACCAAGATTGATGTGTCCTTCTCCGCCAAGGCCCTGACCGCTGTGGCCAAGGAGACCGGCGCGGATCTGACCATCAAGAGCAATGTGGCCACCATCACCATCCCCAACACGGTGCTGGCCAATGAGTTCTCCGAGTTCGGCAGCGTGCGGATCACCGCCCAGGCCACCGCGTACAACGTGGGCTTCTCCATCCAGGCGGGCGGTAAGGCTCTGAAGAACATCAAGGGGCTCAAGGTCGAGTTCTAATGATTACTTGACCGCCTCCGGCGGCTCCTGATGAGACGCTGGACAGCGGTTCCAGCGGGAAGGAGGGGGCTTCGGCCCCCTCCTTTTCCCAAGCCTCCGGCGCAGAACGGCGGGGGCTTGGGAAAAGGGAATCCAAAAAGAGGTGATGTGAAATGAACCGAAAGACGGGGGTACCCAGGGCCATGCTGGCGGCGGAGGAATGGTTGAAACCGATGCTGGGGTCGGTGCTGTTTTTCTTTGCCGTCTGCCTGTGCTCCCCTGGCAGCGTCAGGGTCGCCGCGGTGCTGTTTACTATCTTGGTGCTGTCATCGGTGTTTCTATTTTGGGAGCGGCTGCGGGACCGGTTCAAGCCGCCCATGCTGGCCCTGGCCCTGATGGTGCTGATGAATTTGCTGAGCTGTGCCTACGCCGTATCTGGGAAATTTGCCCTGAACGAACTGCTGAAGGTAATGACGGCGTTCTGTCTGGCCCTTCTTTTGCTGGTGCTGGCCCGGACGGACAAGCCGGAGCGGGAGGCGGGGACGGTGCTGGAGGGCTTTTCGGCCGTAGCGGGCCTGATAAGCATTGACCTGATATCCACCCGGTGGATCAGCACGCCGGTGCTGTCCTTTGTGAGCCGCTTTACAGATACCCTTGAGGGCACGGTTGGACTGGAAGCAGGCGTGCGGATGACATCTGTGTTCAAAACACCCAACACGTTCGCGGGCTGTATCGGCATCGGCGTCCTGCTGAGCCTGGGGCTGGCGGCATCCTCTGACAAGCCCGGAAAGCGGGCGGCGCACCTGATCTGCCTGTCCGTCAGCGCGTTGTCTTTTGTGCTGACCTTCAGCATGGGTGCCTGTATAGCCATTGCTCCGGCATTTCTGGTGCTGTTGGCACTGACAGGGAGGGAACGGCGGGGCGGTATGCTGCTTTTGATGGCGGAGACCTTGGCGGTTACGGTACTGTCGGTGTTCCCCATCGCGCTCACTTCCATGACCGCCTGGACAGGCCCGCGGTTTGTCCCATTGCTGTGCGCCATTTTTGGCGCGGCGGCACTGTGCGCGCTGGATCTCTTGGTGGGGCGGCGGGCGGCAGACAAGCTGAGCCGCCACGGGAGGGCGGTGCTGTGGCTTACTGCCGCCCTGCTGGCGGGCATGGCGGCGTTTGCCATTGCTGCTTACAGCCTGACCACTGGGGTGACCCTCCGGCAGGGGGAATCCCTGCGCCGGTCCGTTTATCCCAGTCCGGGTGCGTACACGGTGACAGCCCAGGCCAACGGTGATCCCACTGTCGTGATCGAAAGTCAAAATCAGACGGACACCACCATGCACACAAAAACAGAGCTGTACCGGGGCCCCCTGTCTCAAGCGGCGTTCGCCGTGCCGGAGGACAGCTTGGTGGTGTGGTTCCGCTTCTCTGCAAAAGAGGAAACCCAGCTGGATCGGGTGGAGTACAGCGGTGAAAATGGTTCCGGGAAGGTTCCCCTGGGCTACCGCCTTCTGCCCGGGTTTATCGCTACCCGGCTCCAAGGGCTCTGGGCAAACCAGAACGCCATCCAGCGGTTCGCGTTCTTTGAGGATGGGCTGAAGCTGTTCCGCCGCAGCCCGGTCATTGGCCTTGGCTTGGGTGCCTATGGGAACGGCCTGAACATGGTGCAGTCCTTCTACTATTTCACATACTATGCCCACAACCACTACATCCAGGCACTGGTGGAGACGGGGCTTATTGGTTTGCTGCTTTTTCTTGGGCTGCTGTTGGTGTCCGGAATCTCGATCTGGCGGGGGAGAAAAAAGCCGCTGGCTCCAGCCCTGGGGGCGGTGCTGCTGTTTATGGCAGCCCACGGCGCCGTGGAGGTGACATTTTCCCACTACACCTCGATGCCTTCAATCTACAGTGCTTTCGCTGTGATTTGCCTGTGCTGTGGGGATGATTTTCCACTGCCAGCCAAAATGGGAAAAGGAGCCGTGAAGAACGGTCTGGCGGCGGGACTATGCGGAATCCTGGTGCTGTTCGGCGTACTGCTGAGCTGCAATATCGCGGCCTATAACCTGGTAACCGACCCCTCCAATCTGGATCAACTGGAGCAGGCGGCGTCGCTGGACCCCTTTGAAAAGGCGGACTATATGCTGACCTACGTGGTACAGGTGACGGGGACGGAGCCGGAGGGGGAGATCCGAGAGAAGGCAGACAGGTATGCCGAACGGCTTGGAAGGCTGGAGTCCAACAGTATCCCCATCTATCTGGCGGAATACTACCTGGATTCCGGGCGGGCGGAACTTGGATTGGAGATGGCGGAGCGGTATGTGAACTATGTCAGATCTGACACAACCGCATGGGAAAAGACCTTCGCTCTGCTGGAGGAGTACGAACAGGATACAGAGGACTACCGTGCGGGAGTGCTGCGCATCGCGGGAATTCTGGATGCCTGGAACAAGGAAAATATGGGCCGCATCGAGCTGAATGAGCAGACCCGGGCCTTTCTTGCCCGCGTGGGCGGGTAAAATAAACCGGCAAAAGAGAGAGACGGCATGATTAAAGAAAACCAACGGCTGTTGAACCGGCTGCACGTACTGACGGACGGGGCTGTTTTGTACCTGTCCCTGCCCATTGCTTTCTGGATCAGGTTCAATCTTCTGCCTGGGGGATCCATCTCTGTGCCGCTGTCCCGGTACTTGGTGCTGGGGATGGTGCTGACTGCCGTTCAACTGTTTGCCTACGCCGCTTTCGGGCTGTATCAGTCCTTCCGCAGGATTCGGCTGCGGTGGGAGCTGGAGCGGCTGTGGATGGCGGGAGCACTGGTGATGGCGGCACTGCTCAGCTTCCTGTTCGTGCAGCGGTACATCGACTTCTCCCGGCTGACGCTGGTGGTGTGGTTTTTCCTCAGCGGCGGGCTTCTGAGCTGCAAGCGAATAGTTCTGCGCCGGGGCCTGCGGTATTTCCGGCAGAGGGGCTATAACCAGAAGCACATACTTCTTATCGGCGGTGGAGAGACGGCCCAGTCATACTGGGAGATCGTACAGGCGGATCGGGAACTGGGCTACATAATCCAGGGCTATGTGTCCGAGCATCAAGAGGAGGTGCTGGAAGGGCTGAACTGGCTGGGGGATTACGAAAAGCTGGAATGGTTGCTGGATAAACGCCGCCCGGACGAGGTGGTGTGCGCCATCGGGGCGGAGGACTATGGGCGTATGCCGGGGATCATCGCGGCCTGCGAAAAGACGGGGATCAAGCTGTCTATCATCCCCTTTTACGCGAAATATATGTCCTCAAACCCCCAGTTTGACGAGCTGGAAGGACTTCCGATGCTGAATTTCCGGCGCATTCCTTTGGACAACTGGGCCAACGCCTTCTGTAAACGGGCGATGGATATTCTTGGAGCCTTGGCCCTGATTGTGCTGACCTCTCCGTTGATGCTGGCCTGTGCCATCGGGGTAAAGCTGACTTCCCCGGGACCCGTGATCTTCAAACAGAAGCGAATAGGCCGGGACAAGAAAACCTTTTCCATGTATAAATTCCGCTCTATGCGTGTGAATGGCGGAGAGGACACCGCGTGGAGCACAGATCACGACGGCCGAAAGACGAAATTCGGGGCATTCATGCGCAAGTGTTCTTTGGATGAACTGCCCCAATTTTTCAACGTGCTGAAAGGGGACATGAGCCTGGTGGGGCCGCGCCCTGAGATTCCCTATTATGTGGAGCGGTTCAAGGAAGACGTGCCGCTCTACATGGTGAAGCACCAGGTGCGGCCTGGCATCACCGGCTGGGCCCAGGTGAACGGACTGCGGGGCGACACATCCATCAAGGCGCGGATTGAGCATGATGTGTACTACATTGAACACTGGAGCCTGATGTTCGACATTGAGATCCTGCTGACCACCGTGTTCCGTGGGAAGTTCGTGAACAGTGAGATGCTGACATAGGGGAGGGGAGGCCATGGGCCGGAAGGTGCTGTTCACCGCGTCTACATACTCCCATATCGTAAATTTCCACCTGCCCTACCTGCGGAAATTCCGGGAGGAGGGGTGGATAGTTCACGCAGCCTGCGGGGGTGCCCCCGTGCAAATCCCCGACGTGGAGCGGGTGATCCATCTGCCGCTGGAAAAGTCCATGTGGTCCCCGAAAAATTTTAAAGCGGCCATGGAACTAAGCGGTGAGATGCGGGAGGAGAACTATGACTTAGTCTGTGCCCACACCTCCCTGGCCTCGTTTTTCACCCGGCTGGCACTGTGGGGGGTGGAGGAGCGGCCCCTTGTGGTAAATATGGTTCACGGTTATCTGTTCGACGATGAAACACCCTGGCTGAGACGGAGCCTGCTGCTGGGTGCGGAGCGGTGGATGGCGATGGACACGGATTTGGTGCTGACCATGAACCGTTGGGATTATGAGACGGCAAAAGAATACCGGCTGGGACAGCAGGTAGTGCAGATTCCCAGTGTGGGGGTGGACTTCTCCCGGTTCGATCGGGTGCCGCAGGACAGCCGTCGAAAGCTGCGCAAGGAATGGGGCATTCCGGAGGATGCTTTTGTGCTGGGATACGCGGCGGAATTTTCGAGGCGCAAAAGCCAAGGCGTTCTCATCCGGGCCATGCGGCGGCTGCCGGAACAAGTGACAATGGTGCTGGCCGGAGAGGGAGCACTATGGAACGAGTGCAAGGCACTGGCGGAGGAACTGGGACTGGGGAGCAGGGTGCTGTTTCCGGGGCAGGTACGGGATATTCCGGCGTGGTACGCAACGGCAGATGCGGCGATATCCGCCAGCCGGAGTGAGGGACTGCCATTCAATATCATGGAGGCGATGTACGCCGGACTGCCTGTTGTGGCCAGTGATGTGAAGGGGCACAAGGATTTGATTGAGGATGGAACCACGGGGCTGTTGTATCCCTACGGGGATGAGAGGGCCTGCGCAGCACAAATTCTGCGGCTGATAAGGTCGGAGGACCTGCGGCGGGAGTTGGTTCGGAACGCGAGGAAATATGTGGAACAGTACAGTTTGGAGCAGGTGCAGCCCCAGGTCTGGGGGCAGTATTCCGCACTGGTAAGCCTGAAGGTTACTCTGCAATAGCTGTGCTAATGGGTCAAAATTTTGAGGGGAAAATGGATGTGCGGCAAGGATACTTAATAGGATGAGACCTTTTCAACATAGAGCCGTTGCTGTCAGGGGTTTCGTTTCAGTAAAATTTAATTTCCGCCAATAGATTTAGCTATAAATTAAGAAGAAAATGATAATGTGACGTACCGGGCAGGAACTTCGCCCAAGCAACATAAACCTAATGCCGTTTCTTTTCCCAACCGCTGCCCGTCCTATCGGGGCAGCGGTTGGGTTTTTGTTTGGACTTTTGGGAAAGCAGGGGTCAAACATGAAAGGGATGCTGATGCGTTTTCAATATGCCCATGCGGTGCTGCCGGTGCTTTTGACATTCGCAAGCTATCGGTTTCCTATGCCTGTTACCGAACTGAAAATATTCCCCAATGGCAGCGGTCAGTCTGCCTACTATGTGTGTCCACGGTGCAGGATTACTATGGAACGTGAATGTATGAGCTTCTGCGACCGCTGCGGTCAGCGGCTGGATTGGAGTTACTATGAAAATACAAGGAATGTGTACTTCCGGCCACATTTCAAGTCCAGTTCATAGGGAAGGCGTTGCTTAGAGACAACTGGAATCATCAACATGGACGCTCTTTTCAACGCGATCAGCGGCTATTACCCAGAATATACGGCTGCCTATAATGAGGAACAGGCCAAATTTGAGCGAGGCAGGCTAATTCGGGAAACCCCTGGCGTGGGAACGGTGTTTATCAAATTTTAAACCCGTGCCGGAAACGATATTGCAGCCGCTCCAGCATACGTCCCAACACGCTTAAACTGGAAAGCAGGTGGAACCCCTCCACCTATCCGCCTGCGCCCCGGCATGATACAATAGGCTTGTATTTCAGGGCGGAGTAAGTTAGGGCGGAGTAAGCGAGGGAGGAACGGCGTGGAAAGGGGTGAAGTCTGCCCTCCGCCGGACCGAAACGGCCTGGAAGCACAAAATTTCAAGGACAAGAAGACTGTGAGTTGCCCCATTGGGGCGGTTCACGGTCTTTTTTGTCCCCAAAAACGAGAGGAGCAAAGATCATGAGTGAACAGAATAGCAGCAGCGGTTTCTCCTTTACGGAGTTCTCCAGCGGCGGGGACATGGACTTCGACGCCATCTTCGGCGGCGCATCCGGCGGTCCTGGCGATGTAAATCCCTTTGAGGCGGCGTTGGCCCAGCGGCCCGAGCCTGCCTCAGCCATCCCGCAGGCGACGCCCCAGACGGCGGCGTCCCAGCCCGAGCCCCAGGCGGTTCAGCCGCCCGCGGACCCCGCGCCGCCTGTGTTTCAGAGCGTCCAAGTTGTGCAGTCCGCCCCGGCTCCCACGCCCGCGGCGGCTCCCGCGGCCCCGGCAGCCCAGCCCCCGCTGGACATCGACCCCCTGGCCGCCGCCATGGCGGAGCAGGAGGCCAAAACCGAACAGAAAGCGGCCAAGTCCCTGTTTGAGAAACCCCCGGTATTCCACTACGGCAGCACCCGGGAGGACATCACCGACCCCGGAATGACCTTTGATGAGCTGCGCATCGCCAAGTCGGAGGATTTCCCCGAGCTGGCCGAGGGCAAGAAGGTGTCCTGGACGGTGGAGTATGGCAAGACCATCAAGGTCATCACCGACCCCAAGGGCACCGTCATCGCCGCCATCAAGAAGGAGATCGAGCTGTCCAAGCCCTTCCTGGATGCCTTGAAGAAGGCCAAGGACAAGAACCCGGACTGCCTGGTGAAGCCCAAGGTCACCGCCCAGAGCAAGGGGATCGCCGCCTATAAGGGCGTGTTCGCCTCGCTGGAGGAAGCCCGGGCGTCAGACAAAACCATCTGCGCCATCCCCGGCGGGGACGGCAGGGTGTACGAGCTGCGCAAAAACGAGCTGGGCGAATTCATCGCCCCCAAAGACTGCGTGATCGACTTCCCTTCGGTTGTGGCCGGGTTTACCCCGGCCCTTCCGTTGGTACCTATGGAACTGCTGGCCCAAATCATCTCCTTTTTCCGCTGCTACATGGGCGGCGGGGAGCAGTTCGAGGCCATGGCCCACATCCTCTGGGACAAGCAGGAAAAAGAATTTGCGGTGCGTATCCCGCCCCAAAAGGTGAGCCACGCCCGTATTGACGCCAACCTGAGCGGCAATGGCGGCTACCCCGAGGACCGCTACCTCCACTACATCGACATTCACAGCCACAACAGTATGGAAGCCAAGTTCTCCCCTGTGGATGATGAGGACGAACGGGCCACCCGCATCTACATCGTGGTGGGCCGCCTGGACAAGTTCTTCCCGGATATCTCGGTACGGATGTCCTGCGGCGGGGTTTACCTGCCCCTGGACCCCGGCTGCGTGCTGGAGAGCTTTGGCGCGGTGTTTCCCGCCGAGTGGCGTGACCAGGTACAGCCCCTGCGCAGGGACGCCCCGCCGGTACTGCATCCCCGGGCGGAACGGCTTCGGTTTCGGAGGATCGGCTCATGAAGTTTTCCATGACCCGCCCGGTAAAGATCGTCATGCTGGGCGCGGGCGGCACCGGGGGGCACATCGCTCCCCACCTGTACCGCCTGTTGTACTCGCTGAAACGCCCGGTGCGGTTCATCCTGTGCGACGGCGACGTGGTGGAGGAGAAGAACCTGGTGCGGCAGAACTTTACCCCCGCCGACCTGGGGGAGAACAAGGCCAGGGTGCTGGCGGAGCGGTACTCCACCGTGTTCGGCCTGGAGACGGAATATGTCCCCTCCTTCGTGGAGGATGAGGAACAGCTTGGCTCCCTGCTGGAACCGGGCTACCTTTGGATGCGCCAGCCCGGCCACGCTTACAACGTGCGGGTGTCGGAGCTGGTGATCCTCATCGGCGCGGTGGACAACAACAAATCCCGGCAGCTGTGCCACCGGATGTTCTACCGGGCCACAGAGCTGATTTACATTGACAGCGGCAACGGAGAGTTCACCGGCCAGGTGGTGTGCGGCGTGCGCCGGGGCGGCAAAACCTATTACCCGCCCATCGGCATCGTCTATCCGGACGTGCTGGTGGAGACGGACAAGTTCCCCACGGAGCTGTCCTGCGCTGAGGCGTCGGTGTCCGCCCCCCAGAGCATGGCAGCCAACATCACAGCGGCCAACATTGTGGTGGACATGATCTACAACATCCTGGCCACAGGCAGCAGCACGGTGCGGAAGGCGACCTTTTCCACCCAGACCGTCAACGTGCGGCCCGAGCTGCAAAAAACGAACGTGAGGAGGAAAAACGCGGCATGAGAGCAAGCTTAGACGCAAAAGCCTTTGTCCAGGCATTGGAGCGGGTGAGCAGTATGATCCGCAAATCGGCCATTCCTGTCTTGAACGCGGTGCTGGTCCGGTTCGAGGCAAACCGCTGCACACTGACGTCCACCAACATAGAGGCATACCTGTCCGCGTCGGTACCTGCCGGGGGTGATGAGTTCTCGTTTTTGCTGGACCGGCCCCGGGAGACTGCCCGGGCCTTCCGGCAGTTTGACGGCGAATTGACCCTGGAGCAGACAGAAGCAGGCGAGGGGGATCGGCGGCGGATCAAGCTGGTTCTGTCCTGCGGGCCCCGTTCCGCGGAGCTGCACCCCTTTCTGCCCGAGGATTTCCCCCGGCATCCGGTCTGGGAGCCGAAACACAGCTTCACCACCAACGCCAGCCGGCTGTATGCCCGGGTAGAGCGGGTGAAGTACGCCGTGGGGGTTCCGCGCAAAGAGGAGGCCAGAGCCTGCATCGTCAGCGTTCAGCTCAGCGGGAACCACGTCTATGCGGTGGACGGCTACCGCATGGCCTGGGATACCGACCCGGAGTTGAACGTACCCGTACCGTTCATGGCGGCCCCGGGCGCGCTGGAGCATTTGAAGCTGTTCGGGGATCAGACCGTCTCCGTCCAATTGGGGGAGCGGTTTGGCAGCGTAACCGACGGCGTGACGTCGCTTCTGTTCCGTCTGCCGGAGGGTGAGCTGTTCAAGCTGGACAGTGCCATCCCGGACAGATTCCGGGCGGAGCTCCAGGTGTCTCCGAAGGAGTTCCTGTCCGAGCTGAAGTATCTGAAGCAGTCCCTGCGGGGGAACCGCGCCCATCTGGTGCGCTTCAGCGGCGGCAATCTGTTGGCTGAGAGCATGGGGGAGAGGTACGCTACAAAAATCTCCGCCACCGGGTGCGAAGGCGTGGAGTTTGGGTTCAACCTGGACTACATGGTGGACGCCCTGGAACAGTTCAAAAAAGAGCTGTCCGTGACTATGAAGGTGAGTGCCGGTTCCCTCGGCCCGATCATCTTTGAGGCTGAAGGGCGGAATGACCGCGCCATGGTGCTGCCCGTCCGGCTGAAAGAAGCCAGCAGGGCCGCGTAAAAAGGAGGAAACCATGGATTTTAAGGAATTTAACAGGCTCTACCGCAAGGACACAATCTCGTTTTTGATCGCCCTGAACCTGTACCTGGACTACGGAAGCACCGTGCTTAGGGCGGGCTCCAGGGAGGATCTTTCCGGGGCGGCGGCCCTGGAAATTTCAAGCCTGTTCGCGGCGGAAAAGCGGGATCACATCGTCGAAACGGCGCGGAAGCTGGCCGAGATGGAGCCTAACGATTTGATCCCGTACCTCTCCCAGTGCGGCATCCGCACCGGGGCCAGCAGCTCGGACGAACCCGGCGTCTGCCCGGTGTGCGGCGGCAGGATCAAATATGACCACGAAGGCTCCTCGGAGTGGAGCTTCATCCTGACCTGGCACTGTCTGGACTGCCAGGCCACCGGCGAGGAAAACCACCATCTGGTGTTTGACGCCCACTACAATCTGCACGAGAAGAACGGGGACCCCATTCCCCGACGCTATCAAAGGAAAGAGGAGAATGCACAATGAAAACCGTTTACATCCCCATGGGGACGGAAGTTTCCCACATGAGCCTCATCACCGGGCATTTGGTGGTGGACGGAAGCCTGACCATCCCCGGCACGCTCAAGGCCAAGACCATCGGCGGCCGGGGCTTTGTGGAGGCGGGCACTGTGTCGGCCGACGGCATCCGGGTGGATGATCTGAAGGCCGTCAGCGTCACCTGCCGGCAGCTGTGCGCCAAGCGGGTGGAGGCGTCCCAGATCTTCGCGTCGGAGCGCATCGACGTGACCTGCTTCCTGGGCGCGGACCGGGTAACAACGCCCAGGCTGGCCGTAGCCCTCAGCGACATCGACGAGGTCACGGCAGATGAAACCGTCCACCTGCCGCCGAAAAAGCGGGGCCTGCTCCGCTTCTGGTTGGCGTCCGCCCTGCGTTCGCTGTGGGTGAAGCTCACCGCGGAGGATGAGCGCGGAGTGCTGGACGCGGAATATGAGGTCAGGGAGCCCGCCCCGGTGGTCCATCTGGACGGGAAGAAGAAAAGCAACCCCGCGGCGTGACCGTGGAAGAACCGGGGACAGGGAGCGGACGCTTCCTGTCCTCAATTTTAAGAGGAGGCCAAGAAAATGTCCCACAAATCGCAGGAAAAGAATATGCGCAAGCTGGCCGGGCTGCTGTCCCAGGATCTGAGCTACATCTGGGGTGAGCGGGAATCCGGCCCCAACGGCGCGAAAAAGCAGTTTTTGAGTACAGGCCGGACATTCCTCCGGGAGCTGGGCAAGGACCTGGGCCTGCGGGATGCCAAGGCGTCCGCCCGCCCCGGCGGCATCGCCGTGTCCGGGGACTGCACGCTGATCGGGATGTGGCAGACCAACGGGCTGTATGTCCAGCTGTCCCAGCCCTGTTTTGACCGGGAGCGTGTGCTGCTCTACCGCACCATCCGCCACAGCAGGGATTACACCGGCGGGCGTAACCTGTATCTCACCCGCCGGGATCTGGCGGAGATGAGCTATCCCGGCCTGCTGATCCTGCTGACATCGCTGCGGGAGGAGGGTGCCCATGAACGGGCAGCCTGATGTGCTCCAGGCCGGACAGCGCAGCTATGCCCTGGAGCGGCTGCGGGGACTTCAAAGGGAAGTCCCCCAGCTCACCCAGGCCATGGTGCTGTGCCGGGCCAGGGTGGAGCAGCACCGAAACACCGACCTGGCCGCCGCTCGGGATAACTACAACGAGCTGCAAAGTGCCCGGAAGCGGCTGGCGGACGCCCTGGGCAATGCCCAGCTTCTGCTGATGGAGGCGGAGGAGTACCAGCTCGCCGCCAACGCGGGCCAGCTAAGGGAAGGGCTGCTGCGCTTTGATCTGATGAGCAATGTCTACCGCCCGGTGTACGACGCGCTGAACGGTTTTGCGGCCCAACTCCCGGTGGACGGAACCACCAATGCCCAAGTGGTGGGACGGCTGATGAACAACATTAAAATGGGCTACTACCCCACCGACCCGGACAATATCGCGCTGATTTTGAAGGGCGTCCAGTTCCCGGAGGGGGTCACCACGAATTTGTTGGACCCCTGCTGCGGCTGCGGGAAAGCCCTGCGGCAAATGGCCGAGGGGAACAACTGCTACACCTACGGTGTAGAGCTGGACGGCGTCCGGGCCGATGAGGCCCAGACCCGGCTCCACCGGGTGGGCTTCGGCAGCTTCTTCTTCAGCCAGGTCAGCCGGGAGGTGTTCCACCTGCTGTTCCTCAACCCGCCCTACCTGTCCGTACTCAACGAGGGCGGAGGCAGGGCGCGGCATGAGAAGCGGTTCCTGATTGAGAGCCTGGGCGTGCTGGCCCTGGGCGGCCTGCTGGTGTATGTCATTCCCTACTACCGGCTCACCCTGGACATTTGCCGGGTGCTGTCGGACAATTTTGAAAACCTGGGCCTGTGGCGGTTTACCGACGGCGAGTTCAAAAAATTCAAGCAGGTGGCCGTTATGGGCACGCGGAAGAAACGGGACGAAGTTCTCCAGGATACCCAATGGCTGGAGTGGTTCGCATATCATCCCGGTTCTATCCCCAGCCTGACTGAGCTGCCCGAGGGACGCTATGCCCTCCCGGCCAGGCCCCTGGAGGTGAAGACCTTCCGGGGGGAGAAGTTCAACGAGAAGGAGCTGGAGCGTCAGCTGAGCTGCTCGGACAGCTTCCAGCGGATGATGGCCCGCAGCGAGCTGGACAGCGGGGTGAAGCGCCCGCCGCTGCCCCTGTCCATCAGCCAGATTGGGCTGATTGGCGGCTCGGGGATGATCAACGGGCTCATTGAGTGCGACACGCCCCACATCATCAAGGGCCGGGTGGTGAAGGTCACCCGGAACGAGACGGAGGAGAAGTTTGACGCCAAGGGCCGGTACACCGGCACCGAGCTCTACGAAACCATCACCAACAAAATGATATTCAACATCTTGACGCCCAACGGCTTCAAGGCGCTGACGTAAAGGAGGAGCTTTATGAGTGTTACCGCTGTGAATCCCCGGTTTAACCCGGGCAGGCTGATGATCACCCGCAACGCGAAGGACGCGCTGCCCCATACGGAAGTGGATGCCGCCATCAAGCGGCACCTGCGGGGAGACTGGGGTGACGTGTGCCCGTCTGACGGGCGGCTCAACGAGGACGCGCTGCGCGAGGGCGACCGGCTATTTTCCGTCTACCACACCCAGGATGGCGTGAAGTTCTGGATCATCACGGAATCGGACCGCTCCGCCACCACCGTCCTGCTCCCAAGCGACTACTGAGGGGGTGGGCGGTATGAGTATGAAGCTGAACCTGAAGCTGCTGGCCACCCGTTTTTTCCAGGCAAAAGAGGAACCCCCGGTACCGGAAGATGGCGTCAACCACTATCTGCTGGAGCACGTCCTGCGTCCCAATCTGGAGGGGAACCTCCTCTGCTTGGGCGACATCGACTTTGACGCCTTTGACGCGGATGACGTGTCCGCGCTGGAGGACTATTACGAGAAGCTGTCCAAGGCGTCCCAGAATCTGTCCCAGTTTGCGCAGACAGTGGGCCGGGTCCCGCCCGCAGCCAGGGAAGCGCGCACGTTTTGCTGAGGTGCCGCCATGGAGGATCTGAGCTGTTACTTTTTCCATATGCTGTACCTGGCGAAAGCGGTCCATGACAATCCCCGGATGAAAAGGGAGTGGCAGTCATTCGACAGCATTCCTCTGGATGAGGATTCGTATTATGAGCTGTCCATGGAGCTGTCAGTATCCATTTTCAAGGACACCAGCATTTACTACAACGAGGAATCGGGCGTCGAGACCTGGGTGCTGTCCGACCCCATCGTCTACCGTTTCTGTGAGCTGTGCGAGCAGCTTGAAGCGGAAAAAGGGCTGGAGGAAGGGATCAACCCCTACCGCCGCAACGCGGAGCGGATGCTCCATGAGAGCTTCCGCCTACAGGCATACAACTACGATTACGACTGGCGGCTGTCCGCCGCAGACCGGAGACGCAAATGCATCCTGTTTTTCTCTGCGGATGAATTCTATGGTTGGCACGAGCTTCCCATGGCTTTTATGGAGGCCCTGGACGGATTCCGAGAACTGAACCGGCAGATGGAGGCGGAGCTGGGGCTGAATAAGCTCGTCCCGATCTATCCGCTGAGGAACGAATGGAAGGAGGCGGCATCATGCCGGACAAATTTGACATGACCATCCGCATCAGCACCGAGCGCGGCGATGTGGTGGTGGAGCAGCAAAAGGCGGGCGGCGTCACCACCCACAAGCACATCACACCCCAGACCCTGTGCGACTGCTTTCTCACCAGCCGTTACGATGATGACCGCCACGCCACCGGCCTGCTGCCGGAGCACTGCATCGCCGTGGTGATGGAAAAGAAGTACACCTATTATTTTATGCGGTATCCGGATCTGCACGCGGACATTACCTACTACGGCACGGAGTACCGGGACTTTCCGCTGCCCCGGCTGGTGTTCGGCTTCCAGTATATGCCCCAGCAGGGCAAGGTGGCCGGATGCCGGGTATGCGTGGTAAAGGATGAGCGGCGGCTGACGCCGGATACGCCCACTTACCGTTACCCGTTCTCCAACGTGCACGGGGATCAAAGGATCTGCACCGGGAATAACGCCCTGCCTGTCTACAGGGACCCCGCCCGGCTGCATACGCTGATGGGCTATCTTCTGCGCCTGCCCAACAGCAACGACCTCTATTCCAGGGACAACAACCGGCTCCATGCCGAGCACCGGGACCTTCTGGAACAGATGAAGGGGAAAACCCCGTCCCACTACTATACCGGCGTGCTGGTGGAGGACGGCAAAACACTGAAGGATTTTTTAGACGCGAGGTGAACACAGTGAGAGAAAAAGACCCGAGACAGATCCAGGCGGAGCTGGCCATGCCCTTCGCGCCGGAGGATCTGGAGTGGCGGCTGCAAAAGGTGGTGGAGGCAAGGGAGCTTGGCATCGCCGTCCCCTACGTCACCAACCGGGCCATCATGTCCCGGCTGGACGACGTGGTGGGGCCGGAGAACTGGTACAACGACTTCAAGCCCTGGCACGGAGCCGCCGGGAAGGAGGCCCAGCTGTGCGGCATCTCCATCCGCTATGGGGACGGCTTCATCACCAAATGGGACGGAGCCGAGGATTCCGATATTGAGCCTGTGAAGGGCGGCCTGTCCGACAGCATGAAGCGGGCCGCCGTCCAGTGGGGCATCGGCCGGGTGCTGTATAACATGGACGTGGTGTTTGTGGACGTGGAGAAGCGGGGCAAGACCTGGTGCATCAAAAAAGACCAGCAAGAGCGGCTGGATTATGCCTACCTCAAGATGCTGGGCAAGCTGAACCTGACCCCCGCCCCCGCGGGCGGTCTGAGGCCCCCCGCAGTCCCGGAAGAACCCGTGGGCGGCCCGAAGCTCGCGCCTGAGCCGCAGCCGCCCGAGGCCAAAGCATCCGAAACCAAAGGAAAGAAAAAGTCCGACCGGGGAGCGTGCGTCGTCCGCTCCATCAAGGAGAATAAGGGCATGAACGGCGTTGTCAGCACAGCGTTGGTGTTAGAGAACGCTGTGGGAACCTGCCTGGAAGTCTTTGCCCGTGGCTCGTACCCGGATCTGGCTGTGGGCACGGTCATCACCGACCTGCGGCTGGCGAAGAAGCAAACAGATACCGTGGTTTACTATATGCTGGAGGATTTCAACCTGGCGGATACCCAACCCCAAGCTGCTTGACGCGGAAAGGAGTATATCATGGAAAAAATCCAGAGCTTTCAGATCACCGGCATGACCATCGCCGGGTTCAAGTCCTATGGGGAGCCCACGGACCTGGTGTTCGGGAATCCCACGGTAGTCACCGGCGGCAACGGCCGGGGCAAGACCAGCATCGCGGACGCCATCGCCTTCGCCGTTACCGGACTTCCCTTTTTCGGGGAGCGGGGCCTTGACCGGCTCCACAACGAGGAGCAGCCTGACGTGTCCATCACCATGAATTTTGTGGACGGCGAGGGGGCGGCCCACGTACTCACCCGCACGCGGCAGAAAAACCGCATGACTATCCTCTATGACGGCTATGAGATCCGGCAGATGGACCTCACCGAGCTGTTTGGGGAGAAGGATGTGTTCCTGTCCATTTTCAACCCCCTGTACTTCATTGAGGAGCTGGGGGAGGACGGCAAAAACCTGCTGGAGCGGCACCTGCCCCTCGTCACCCATGAGGCGGTGCTGGCCCAGCTCTCCGACGGCACCCGGGCGGTCCTGGAGCATGAGCCCCTGCTCTCGCCGGAAACCTACCTGAAGAACAAACGGCATGAAATTCGGGAGCTGGAGGAGACCGTCATCTACCTTCAGGGCCAGAAGGATCTGGCGGACAGCCAGGGCGGGGACTGGAGCAAGACCGTGGAGGACCTGTCCGCCCGCCGCGACGCCCTCACCAGAACGGTGGAAGCATTGGAGGCCAAGCGGTTCGACGGCCTGGACGCCAAGGCCATGGAGCGGCAGCTGGTAGAGCTCAGCGCACGCTATGACGAAGCGGCCCGGGACGGCTCGCCCCTGGACGCGGAGATTTTGGAGGTGGAGCGGAAGCTGTCCGCCCGGAAGGCGGAGCAGTACCAATCCCCCTACACCCAGGCCATTGCTGAGGCAAGTGCCCGGCTGGCGGAGCTGGCCGCACGGTTCAACCGGGACAAGCAGGCATTCCACGCCTGTGTCCCCGGCGCGCCCTGCCCCACCTGCCGCCGCCTCATCACCCAGGAGGCACTGACGGAGGTGCGGGCCGCGTTGGAGCAGTCCAGCAGGACCACCATCGCCGCCGGGCAGGAGCAGCGGGCCCAGCTCAATGAGCTGAACGGGAACGACGCCAAGGCCAAAGCGGTCTTTGAACAGTTCCAGGCCGACGATGTGACCGGGCTGGAGCGGCAGTTGGCCGTCCTCAAGGCAAAAAGATCCGAGGACAGCCCGGCGGACGGCCTGCGGTCCCAGATCCAGCAGCTCGCCGCCGATCTGGAGTACGGGAACCTTTCCGAAACGGAGTACGCCCAGTTGAAGGAGTGCCGGGAGGAGCTGCGGGAGTGCGCCGCCGGTTTGAACGCGGCCCAGGCCGCGGCAAGCCGGACGCCGGAGGATTTTGACGGGAAGATCAAAGCTGCCCAGGATCAGATCACAACGCTGAAAAGCCTGATGACCAGCGTGGCGGTCTATATCAGCGAACGGGCGAAGCTGACCTTCTCGGCACTGAAAATGAACCGGGTGGAGATCTCCCTTTACGACATCGTGAAAACCACCGGGGAGCGGAAGGACGTGTTCAAGTTCACCTACGGCGGGCGTCGTTATGACCGTCTCTCCCTGTCCGAGAAGATCCGGGCGGGGATGGAGGTGTCCGAGCTGATGAAGCGGCTCACCGGGCGCAATTACCCGGTGTTCGTGGACAATATGGAGTCCGTGGACGACCTCAACAACGTGCGTCCCACCGGGCAGGTCATCATGGCCAAGTGCGTCAGCGGCGCGCCCCTGGCGGTGCGGCCTGTGCGGCCCATCAGCCTGGCCCAGCGGCAGGCGGCGTAGGAGGTGAAGCCGTCTGGCCGTGAAGCAGTACGATAAGCTCCCCATCGTGGACGCGGCCAGACGGTGCGGCGTGGCTCTGGATTCCCGGACGCTGCGGCGGCGGGAGGTGGAGGCCACCTGTCCCTTCTGCCACGACCACGGGCCGGGGAAGTACCATCTCAGCCTGAACACCGCCACGGACCAATACCGCTGCCACCTGTGCGGCACCCGTGGCAACAGCGTGACGCTGTATGCCCAACTCATGGGGGTAACCAACCGGGAGGCGTACCAGGCCTTGAAGCAGGAGGGCAAGGTCTACCCCATGCCCAGGCAGGAGGCGTCCCCCAAGGACGCCGAACGCCAGCCCCTGCCCCTGGAGCGGCGGCATGAGGCGTATGCCGCCATGCTGGACCACCTGACGCTTTTGGACCAGCACCGGGAAAACCTGCTGGAGCGGGGGCTGTCTGAGGAACGGATTGCCCGGAATCAGTACCGCAGTATGCCGGAGACGGACGCGGGGCGGCGGCTATTGGCCGCCCTGCTCCGCTCCTGCGGCCATGAGCTGCTGGGCCTACCGGGGTTCCGTACCTATTACGGCGACTGGACGATCTCCGGGCCGAAGGGGTTTCTGGTTCCTGTCCGGAATCAGAACGGGCTGATCCAGGGAATGAAGATACGGCTGGACGACGCGGACAAGCCAGACCGGAAATACCGCTGGCTGTCCAGCCGGGACTTGACCAACGGCACCCGAAGCTACTCCTATATCCATGTGACAGGCGACACCACCCAAAAGCGGGCCTTCCTCACGGAGGGTCCGCTGAAGGGGGACGTGGCAAGCTACCTGGCCCATGACGCGCTGTTTGTGTGCGTGGGCGGGGTGAACGCCATCTGCGGGCTGAAGAAAACGCTGGTGGGCTTGGGCGTCTCCCGGGTGGTGGAGGCTATGGATATGGACCAAATGACCAACCCAGACGTCCGCAACGCCGTGCTGGCGATGCGGAAGGAAGTGCAGGCCATCAAGGGCCTAAAATACACGAAATACACATGGAACCCGGCGTATAAGGGGATAGACGATTATTTTTTGAGCCGGGTGGCGGCCATGTGATGATGAAATGGGGGAATACACAATGAATGTCTACACAAATCCAGATTCGGGGGGTTGTCTGCTGGAAGCGGAAGCCTGTAAGCTGATTATCAAGGAACTGGATCGGATCAGGGAAAAGTACCAGCGGAAGGTAGACCGTGAGACAGAGGCGCGCCGGAAAGAGCTTGCGGCCGTCATGGAGTATGCCAACGAGGGCGAAATCCTGGATGCGTATGGCTGTGAGATAATTACGCGGCAACAGTATGAACGCTGCGTGGATGTATTCAGGCAGGGTGAATCCATGTTGGAGAATCACCCGCCCACCAAAGCTGAGCGGGTGTGCAAGATCCTTTTCCGCATCCGCAGAGATATCCTGGCCGAACAGCAGGAGTGGGCATTTTCGGCTCTGTCCCCAGAGGAACAGGCGCAGGAGCGGGCGCGGCAAAACGCCGCCCTGCGGAAATGGAAGAACTATTTGAAGGACGCCCAAAAAACATTTGCGTCCTAAGAACCTGTTTA
>CAJUCA010000031.1 GCA_910585265.1 uncultured Oscillospiraceae bacterium
TTAGGGTGGTCAAAATAACTCCGAATATTGGTTCGTTTTAGAAAAGACGCCCACAGGGTATGTGCATAACACCAAAGCTCAACGGATCGTATACGGCCCCCGGGCCAGCACCTTCACCGTCCCCGACGTGGCGGTCACCGACCGGGTGCTGATGGTCACCATATACAGGTGGTTGGCGGCCAGCCCGCCGCCGCTGGGCAGGTTGGCCCCGGTGGTGGTGTCGATAAGCCCCACGCTGTCCGTGGAGCCGCACACCGCCGAACCGATGCGCAGCATCACCTCGCACCCCACGTCCCCCACCAGGGTCTGCCCCTGGCTCAGGGTGACTACGGAGAACACGTTCCCCCCTGCCGTCCCGGTTCCGCCCTGCTCCAGCACCTTGGCCAGGGCGTCCTCCATCTCCGCCCTGCGCTGGTCCACCGTCTGGTCCACCATCCCCTGCACCTGTTTGGAGAAGGTGGTGTTCAGGTAGCTCAGCGTCACCAGCGGGTCGTTCGCGCCCCCGGCGTTGGCGGCGTAGGCCACGGTGAACAGGAAGCAGACACAGGCCGCGGCCGCGGCGATTTTCCATTTTTTCATATGTATTCCCTCCAAGGCTTGTCTGTCGTCGGGGCAAACTGCGCTCCTTCCGCTTCCGGCTTCGCCGAAAGCTCCGTCCGCTCCGTTGCCCCTCCTCTCCCCTCAAAAGCTGAAAACCGCTTTTGCGGGGGCCCCATTTACGGGCAAACTGCGCTCCTTCCGCTTCCGGCTTCGCCGAAAGCTCCATCCGCTCCGTTGCCCCTCCTCTCCCCACAAAAGCTGAAAACCGCTTTTGCGGGGACCCCATTGGGGCGGCTTGGCCCTGTTCCATCCTGGGAACCAGGACGGAACAGGGCTTTTTCTGAATTCTAAACCAGACGTTCCGGGCTCAGCCCAAAGCTGACCGCGATGGCGTTATCCACACGCCGCATCACCTGATCGTCCACCTTCCCCATATGTTCCCGGAGCCGCTTCTTGTCCAGCGTCCGGATCTGCTCCAGCAGGACCACCGAGTCCTTGGGCAGGCCGCAGCTGTGGGAGGCCAGGGTGATATGGGTGGGCAGGCGGGCCTTGCCCGTCTGGGAGGTGATCGCCGCGGCGATCACCGTGGGGCTGTGCTTGTTGCCGGTGTCGTTCTGGACGATGAGAACCGGGCGGACGCCGCCCTGCTCGCTGCCCACCACCGGGCTCAAATCCGCATAAAAAATGTCGCCGCGTTTGACGCTGTTGTCCACAGGATCTCACACTCCGCCGGATATAGTGCCCGGCTACAGCTATGTAGACCGGGTACTATCATTCTCCCACGGGGCGGCGGCTTTTATACCGGCCTGGCCGGGAAAAACCGCCGCGGCTCGCCGCCGTCTGTCCGGCGGGCTCCCTGACTATCCTATGCGTCCTTGTAGATCCTTGGCACACGGGGGGCCACGGCGGTCAGCAGCTCATAGGAGATGGTGCCCGCCAGCTCCGCCTGCCCCTCCACCGGCAGGCGTTCCCCGAAGATCTCCGCCACGTCGCCGGGGCGGACCTCCGCCTCCCCGTCCAGCCCAATCATGCACAGATCCATGCACACCCGGCCCATGATGGGGCGGGGCTGTCCGTCCAGCCACACGCTGCCCTGGTTGGACAGCGTCCGGTGCAGCCCGTCGGCGTACCCGATGGGCAGCACCGCCGTCCGCCCGCCCTCACCGCCGAAGGCGGCGGTGCAGCCGTAGCTCACCGGGGTGTCCGCCGGGAAATCCCGCACCGCCGCCACCCGGCTGAACAGCGACATGACGGGCCTCAGCCCCGGCCCGTCCAGCCCCTCGCAGCCGGGGTCCGGATAGTGGCCGTACAGGGCGATGCCGGGCCGCACCATGTCCATATGGGTACAGGGATAGTGTAACACAGCCGCGCTGGCGGCGCAATGGCGGATTTCAAAGGCGCGGCCATATTTTTCTTCCAATTCCTCCAGCACGTCCAGGAACCGGGTGAACTGGAGCATGGTGTACCCCTCGTCCCCGTCGGCGTTGGCGAAGTGGGTGAAGATCCCCTCCGGCTCCAGGTGGGGCAGGGCGCACAGCGCGGCGATGTCCGCCGCCGCCCGCTGGGGGTCGTGATCCAGCACCCCTAAACGGCTCATGCCCGTGTCCGCCTTCAGGTGGATCTTCGCCCGCTTCCCGGCGGCCCCCGCCGCCTCCGACAGGGCCTGGGCCAGCTCCGGCGTAAACACCGTCTGGGTCACGTCCAACGCCACCACCTCGCCCGCCAGCTCCGGCTGGGTATAGCCCAAAACCAGGATGGGCGCGGCAATCCCGGCCCTTCTCAGCTCCGCCGCCTCGTCCAGGCAGGCCACCGCCAGATAGTCCGCCCCCAGCTCCACCAGCCGCTTTGCCACCGGGACCGACCCGTGCCCGTACCCGTTGGCCTTCACCGTGGCCAGAAATTTGCTGTCCGGGGCGCATGAGCGCAACGCCCGGTAATTGTGCTCCAGATTGCCTAAGCTGATCTCAGCCCAGGTCCTCGCCGTCTCCCGTGTCATCCTGTTTCATCTCCATTGTAAAATTCCGGAATGCGGCGGTCAGCACCCCCGTCCCGTCCACGCTCACCTCCGCCGACAGCAGGGCGCGGCTCTCCCGGTCAAAGACCAGCAGGTATTCCGTCCCCGTCCCCGGCTTTCCCTCCGGGTCCCGGAAGGTGACGGCCAGCTGTCCGTCCCCCTCCCCGGCCCAGGCGCATTTCGCCATGTAGCCCTTGTCGATCTGCTCCATCAGCCAGGGGATGGCGGACACGGCGGTGAGCCCCTGGCCGTCCAGCAGGCCCAGGGACAGCCCCGCCCCGTCGTACTCCAGCACCGTCTCCCCCTTGGCCAACCGGGCGGTGATGCCCGCCAGCAGCTCCGGGGCGGTGATGGACAGCACCGTCTCCCCCTCCCGCCGCCACTGGACGGCAAGGGTAAAGTCAAATACCTTGTTCCCCACCGACGCGGTGATGTCCGCGTCGGCGTTCCAGCCCGCCCCGTCCAGGTAGGCGTCCCGGACCGCCAAAGCCGCCTCCTCGGGGGTCTCCCCGCCCGCCGCCTTGCAGGAGCAAAGCAGCAGGGTCATCATCAGTACACAAGCCGTCAACCTGCGCACGATTCAGATTCCTCCTCGTTATTTACCAGTTCTTTGATTGCGTATGGTATCTGCTCGATCAGGTCGGAGGGGGTCATGCCGTACTCCCCTCTGTCCGCCGCCGCCAGATCCCCGGCCCTGCCGTGGAGCCACACCGCCCCCCAGGGCGGCAGGCCGTACCGCCCCTGGGCCGTCAGCCCGCCCAGCAGGCCCGCCAGGGCGTCCCCGCTGCCCCCCTTGGCCATGCCCGGATTCCCCGTGGTGTTCACCGCGCAGAACCCGCTGGGCAGGGCGGTGACGGTGCGCCACCCCTTCAGCACCAGGGTGCAGCGGCGGGCCCGGGCGAAGTCCCGCGCCGCCCCCAGCCGGTCGGTGATGGGCAATTCACAGCCGGACAGCCGGACGAACTCCCCGTCGTGGGGGGTGAGGATGGTCTGTCCCCTCCGCTCGTCCAACACATCTATATGCCTGGAAACGATATTTAGACCGTCCGCGTCCAGGATCACCGGGCAGTCCAGCTCCCGCAGCAGCCGGAGCACCAGCCGCTCCGCCCGCTCCCCCTGCCCCAGTCCGGGGCCGATGACAGCCGCGCCGCAGCCCCCGGCCTTGTCCACCACGGCCCCGTCGTCCTCCGGGAGGGGCCACACCATCACCTCGTCGCAGCATTTCGCCGCCACAATGGGGTACACGTCCTCCGGCACCGCCAGCGTCACCAGCCCCGCGCCGCCCTGCACCGCCGCCCGGGCCGCCAGACAGGGTGCCCCGGTGTAGCCCCGGCTTCCCGCCAGGAGAAACAGCCTGCCGTAATCCCCCTTGTGGCTGTCCCGGGGACGGCGGGGAAGGCGGAGCATCCCCCGGTCAACCTCCACAGCCGGACACTCCAGCGGCCCGTCCATAGGCTCCCCCTCCTCCCGTTTTCTGATATTATACGGTTTTCCCCCTTGCATTTCAACCTTCAATATGATATAAAAGAAAAAGCGAAATGCGAGGAACGGGAAAATAGCGGGCTTGCGCAGTCCAAGAGAGGGGTGGTCACCGGCTGAAAGCCGCCCCGGTGCGTGCCGCTTGTTCGCCCGGGAGCGGCCCCTGAGAGGGGGACGGTGTGCCCGCCGTTACGGGGCGTTGAGTGCGCGTCATGTCAGCTTCAGGCGCGAATGCGGGTGGTACCGCGGAAGGGTTTGCCTTTCGTCCCAGCTTTGGGGGCGGAGGGCTTTTTTCGTCCCCGGAGGAGGCGGCGCGGTGACGCTGGAAATCGAGTCCCACTTTGGCGACTGCCTGCTGTCCGGCCCGGAGCTTTCCCGGGAGGTGCTGGAAGCTCGGCTCGCCCGGGCCCTCCGGGAGAGCGGCGGGAACCGGAACAGCTTTATCGCCGCGCTGGAGTGCTCCGGCTGGCGGGCAGCGGAGTCCGGCCTGCGGCCGCAGTACCGCTATGACCTGGATATTGAAAAACTTTTTGAAGTGGACTATTGAGGAAAAGGAGTCTATGCACATGAAAGAACAATTAGCAAAAATCCGCGCCGAGGCCCTTGCCGCCTTCGACGGCGTGAAGGACGCCGCCGCCCTGGACGAGCTGCGGGTGAAATACCTGGGCAAGAAGGGCGAGCTGACGGCGGTGCTCAAGCAGATGGGCAGGCTCACCGCCGAGGAGCGGCCCGCCATGGGCGCGCTGGCCAACGAGGTGCGCGCCGCCGTGGAGTCCGCCCTGGACGCCGCCGCCGGAAAGCTGGAGGCCGCCGCCCTGTCCGCCAGGCTGAAGGCGGAGCGGGTGGACGTGACCATCCCCGGCAAGCCGGTGCGCCAGGGCCGCCGCCACCCCATGAACACCGCCCTGGAGGAGATGAAGGAGATCTTCATCGGCATGGGCTTCACCGTGCTGGACGGCCCGGAGATCGAGCTGGCTGAGCTGAACTTCGACCGCCTCAACGCCGGGGAGGGCCACCCCAGCCGGGACTGGTCGGACACCTTCTACTTTGACACGGACGAGCGGGTGATGCTCCGCTCCCAGACCAGCCCCATGCAGGTGCGGGCCATGGACTCCATGCCCCTGCCCATCCGCATGATCGCCCCCGGCCGGGTGTACCGCAAGGACGAGGTGGACGCCACCCACTCCCCCATGTTCCACCAGGTGGAGGGCATGGTCATCGACAAGGGCGTTACCATGGCGGATCTGAAGGGCACCCTGGCCACCGTGGCCCAGCGGCTGTACGGCCCGGACACCAAGACCCGTTTCCGCCCCCACCACTTCCCCTTCACCGAGCCCTCCTGCGAAATGGACGTGCAGTGCCACAAGTGCGGCGGCAAGGGCTGCCCCACCTGCAAGGGGGAGGGCTGGATTGAGCTTCTGGGCGCGGGGATGATCCACCCCCGTGTGCTGGAGATGGCGGGCATCGACCCGGAGGAGTGGTCGGGCTGGGCCTTCGGCTTCGGCCTGGACCGGCTGGCCATGCTGCGTTACAAGATTGATGACGTGCGGCTGATCTTCGAGAACGACGTGCGGTTCCTGGAGCAGTTCTAATGCGTAGGGGAGGGGCTTGCCCCTCCCGCCGTGCCGATCTGCTCTCTGCTCCCTGGGAGGGGCAAGCCCCTCCCCTACACCTCAATTTAAGGAGTTTTATATATGAATTTATCGAGAAAGTGGCTCAATGAGTTCGTTCAGATAGACGCGCCCGACCGCCAGTTCGCCGAGGCCATGACCCTCTCCGGCTCCAAGGTGGAGGGCACCGCCGATCTGGGGGCGGAGATCTCCAACATCGTGGTGGGCCGCATCCAGTCCATGGAACGCCACCCCGATTCCGACCATATGTGGGTGTGCCAGATCGACGCGGGCCAGGATGCGCCCCTCCAGATCGTCACCGGGGCCTGGAATATCCATGCGGGAGATCTGGTCCCGGTGGCCCTCCACAATTCCACCCTCCCCGGCGGCAAGCACATTGAGCGGGGCAAGCTCCGGGGGGTGCTGTCCGACGGCATGATGTGCGGCCTGGCCGAGCTGGGCCTGGACGAGCGGGATTTCCCCTACGCCGCCGTCACCGCCGCCGCCATTTTAGGCGACTACCACCCCATCGACCCGGCCAAGCCCTCCATTCCGGCGGATATCCAGCCGGGGGCCAAGATCTACGGCCCGGTGGTGTGCGCCGGGGTGGGGGAGGTCAAGCCCCTGGGGGACGGCCGCTGGGCCTGCGGCCTGCTGTGGACGGAGGACGGACAGCCCGTGGGCACCACGGTGGAGACGAGCTGCCAAAACCTCCACTCCATGGATCTGGTGGCCTTCCACACCAAGAGCCGGACCATCTACACCCTGGCCGACCTCCACGCCGAGCAGAAGGAGTTCCCCCACTGCATCCCCGACGGCATCTTCGTCCTCCAGGAGGACTGCCGGCCCGGGGACGACATCAAGCCCGTCATCGGCCTGGACGACCACGTGGTAGAGTTTGAGATCACCCCCAACCGCCCGGACTGCCTGTCCGTCATCGGCCTGGCCCGGGAGGCGGCGGCTACCTTTGACAAGCCCCTCACCCTCCACACCCCGGAGGTGAAGGGCGGGGCGGACGGCGTGCTCCCCGAGCTGCTGGACGTGGAGACCCCCGCCGCCGATCTGGTGCCCCGGTACACCGCCCGGATGGTGCGCAACGTGAAGATCGCCCCCTCCCCCAAGTGGATGCGGGAGCGGCTTCGCGCCATGGGAGTGCGGCCCATCAACAACATCGTGGACATCACCAACTACGTCATGCTGGAGTACGGCCAGCCCATGCACGCCTTCGACTACCGCTACGTCAACGGCGGGAAGATCATCGTCCGCCGTGCCGCTGAGGGCGAAAAGCTCACCACCCTGGACGGCAGGGAGCACACGCTGAACGCCAACCATCTGGTCATTGCCGACGAGGGCAGGGCGGTAGGTCTGGCGGGCATCATGGGCGGGCTGAACTCCGAGATCGTGGACGACACCAACCACGTGGTGTTCGAGTCCGCCTGCTTCGACGGCACCTGCATCCGCCGGGGCGCGCTGGCCCTGGGTATGCGCACCGAGGCGTCCGCCAAGTTCGAGAAGGGGCTGGATCCCATGAACACCCTGCCCGCCGTCAACCGGGCCTGTGAGCTGGTGGAGCTGCTGGGGGCCGGTGAAGTGGTGGACGGCGTCATCGACCTGCTGAACTACGTGCCCCAGCCCACCGTCCTCACCCTGGAGCCGGACAAGATCAACGCCCTGCTGGGCACCGGCATCCCGGAGGACGAGATGGTCCGCATCCTCCAGCGGCTGGGCTTCGGCGTGGAGGGCCGTCAGGTCACCGTCCCCTCCTGGCGGGGCGACGTACAGCGCATGGCGGATCTGGCGGAGGAGGTGGCCCGGTTCTACGGCTACAACAACATCCCCACCACCCTCATGCGGGGGCAGACCACCCAGGGCGGCTGGTCCCGGCCGCAGAAGGTGGAGAACAGTCTGGGCGAGACCTGCCGCGCCTGCGGGTACAGCGAGATCATCACCTACTCCTTCATCTCCCCCTCCGCCTATGACAAAATCCTGTGGAGGGCCGACGACCCCCACCGCAAATCCTTCAAGATTCTGAACCCCCTGGGGGAGGACACCTCCATCATGCGCACCACCACCCTGCCCTCCATGCTGGAGGTGCTGGGCCGGAACTGGAACAACCGGAACAAGTCCGCGTGGCTGTACGAGCTGGGCCGGATCTACCTGCCCAAGCCCCCCGTTGAGGCCATGGACGCCAACGACCCCGCCCTGGCCGGCTCCAAGGCCAGGCTGGAGGGCATGGGGCTGTCCGGCCTCACCGAGGCGGTGGTGGACGCGGTGAACGGCCTGGGGCGGGACGACGGGCTGGCTCTGGAGGCCCAGGTGCTCACCCTGGGGGCCTACGGGGACGGCATGGACTTCTTCACCCTCAAGGGCACGGTGGAAGCCGTTTTGAAGTCCCTCCGGGCGAAGGACGTCCGCTTTGAGCCCTGCGCCGAGGACCCCTCCTACCACCCCGGACGCTGCGCCTACGTCTACAGCGGCGGCAACATTGTGGGCGTGTTCGGGCAGATCCACCCCCAGGCCGCCCAGGGCTTCGGCGTGGACGGGGAGCTATACTGCGCGGAGCTGGCCTTCGACGAGCTGCTGCTGGCCTGCGGGCCCGACCCGGAGTACGCCCCCCTGCCCAGGTTCCCCGCCGTCACCCGGGACATCGCCGTGGTGTGCGCCGAGGAGGTGCCCGTGGGCGCGCTGGAGGCCGCCATCCGCAAGGGGGCCAAGGGCCTGCTGAAGGACGCGGCCCTGTTCGACATCTACCGGGGCAAGAACCTGGGCGAGGGCAAAAAGTCGGTGGCCTTCAGCCTGGTGCTCCGGGCGGACAACCGCTCCCTCACCGGCGAGGAGGCGGACGCGGACGTGAAGTCCATCCTGGAGACCCTGGAAAAGGACTGCGGCGCGGTGCTGCGCTGACGTGATTCCGCCTCCTCGCCCCCGCGGAGCGGGGATCGGCACACTGCCGCAAATTCGGAGCGGAGCGGAGAATTTCCGCAGGGCGGATTCACTCCGCCCGAGGATGCTCAAATGCCCCTGGGAGCCCGGCGAACGCCCGCGTTCGCCGGGAGCGGCGGACGCGGACGTGAAATCCATCCTGGAAACGCTGGAAAAGGACTGCGGCGCGGTGCTGCGCTGAGCCGCAAAAGACGCGAAAACCCCGGACGGAGCGGCCGCTCCGTCCGGGGTTGTTTTGTTCGCCTCAGCCCAGCCTACGGCGCATCTGCTCGGGATTGTCCGAGAAGGCCATGGCCGTCTCCCGGTCGATCCGGCGGTCCCGGTACAGGTTCAGCAGGGACTGGTCCATGGTCACCATGCCCTCCACGCCTCCGGCGGCAATGGCGTTGTCGATCTGGTGGGTCTTGCTGTCCCGGATCAGGCTGCGGATGGCGTTGTTCACGTGCATGATCTCAAAGGCGGGCACCAGATCCCCCGCCACCCCCGGCACCAGCTGCTGGGAGATCACGGTGTGCAGCACCATGCTCAGCTGCACCCGCACCTGGTCCTGCTGTCCGCTGGGGAAGGTGTCCACAATGCGGTCGATGGTGTTCACCGCCCCCTTGGTGTGGAGGGTGGCGATGAGCAGGTGGCCCGTCTCCGCCGCGGTCATGGCGGTGTGGATGGTCTCCTGGTCCCGCATCTCCCCCAGCAGGATCACGTCCGGGGCCTGACGCAGGCAGGCCCGCAGGGCGGAGGGGTAGTCGATGGTGTCGATGGACATCTCCCGCTGGCTGATGATGCTGCGCCGGTCCCGGTGGAGGTACTCGATGGGGTCCTCCAGGGTGATGATGTGGCACTCCCGGCTGCGGTTGATCTGGTCGATAATGCAGGCCTGGGTGGTGGACTTGCCGCTGCCCGCCGTGCCCGTCACCAGCACCATGCCGTGCTGGACCTCCGCCAGATCCATCACCCCCTCCGGGATGGACAGATCCCGCCAGTGGGGGATGTCGAAGGCCACCACCCGGATCACCGCCGCCATGGAGCCCCGCTGGCGGTAGACGTTCACCCGGAACCGGGCCAGACTGGGCACGGAGAAGGAGAAATCATCGTCCCCCTCCTCCATATAGCGGTCCATGGGCCGCTTGGCCACGCTGTAGACCTGCCGGATCAGCTCCTCCGTCTCCCGGGGGAAGATCCGCTCCGCGCTGATGGACGTGATCCGCTTTTCCAGCTTCTCGCTCACCGGGCCGCCCGCCACAATAAACAGGTCGGAGGCCCTATCCGCCACCGCCCGCTTCAGGTATTCCATTAAATCCATACGCGCTCCCCCTTAGAACCTGTATTCACAACCTCAAACGCCGTCTGGCCGGGTCTTTTTCCGCCATGCTGCGTTGAATTTTCTTGCAATACACAAAGTATTCCGGCGAAAATTCGCCTTGCCTGACGGAAAAATCCCTCGGCCAGCCGACATCCTCGGCTGTGAATACAGGTTCTTATTCTCCGCCATTCCAGAGATCCACGCTCTCGCTCCCGCCCCACTCCGACACCGGGGCGGCCTGCCAGCGCAGGACGGTCCAGTCCCCGTCCCGCAGCACCACCTCCACCCGCAGCTCCTGCCCCTCCGAAATGGGCACGGCGTAGCTGCACCGGACGCCCCCGGCCTGGGGCTCGTAGCTGTGCCGGGTCACCCCCGCCGGAAACTCCCCGTTTCTCAGCCGGGCCAGGGTCTCCTGGGCCTTGCAGTCGGCGGCGTAGTAGTCCGCCACCCCCTGGACGGCGGAGTCCGCCAGCCGCCTGTCCGCCTGGACGGTGGCAAGGCTCAGCAGGGCGAACACCACCAGCAGGGACGTGCCCCCCACCGCCGGGGGGGAGAAGCGGCTCTGTTTTTTAGCGTCCATCGCCGTCCCCCTCCTGCCAAGCTATCTCGATGGCGAACAGGGATTTCATCTCCCCCGCTTCCCACGCGAAGGCCTCCACGGCGGCCTTGCCCAGGCCGTCCACGCCGCTGTCCACCTCCGCCGCCCGCAGGGTGTAGCTGCTCTCCCGAACCCTGCCGTCATCGGGCAGAGGCGTCCAGTCCCCATCGTAGTTCACAAAACAGCCGAAGCCGTCCCGCTCCTTGGGCGGGGTCCCGCAGGCCAGCTCCAGCCCTTCCTCCACATCGCCGGTGTGCCGGATGGCCTCCGCCGCGCTCTGGCACAGCACCACCGCCCTGTCCCGGTCCCCGCTCCGCCGGGAGACGGCGTCCGACTTCACAAACGCCTGGAGGCACAACGCCGCCGCCAGGGCGAACACCAGCAGCATCACCATCTGCTCCATCAGCAGCAGGGGGGCCTTGCTTTTCATCCCGCCGTCCCCCCTCCACCGCGCAGGGACAGCAGCAGGGTGTCCGTCTCCCCCGCCCCGTCCGCCAGCTCCGCCGTCAGCAGTCCGTCCTTCAGGGACAGGGACAGCCCCGCCAGCGGCATGATCCGCGCCCCGTCCTCCGGGGACAGGCCGCTGTCCTCCAAGGTATACAGCTCCATGAGCCAGCCGTCGTGCCAGTAAACCCAGGTGACATAGCCCTCCCCGGCGGGCAGGGCCAGGGCGTTCCCCTCCCCGAAGGGGCGCACCGAGACGCCGCCCGCAGCATCCCCCTGGCGCACCCGGGTGGCCAGGTACTGCACGCAGGTGCGGCGGTCAAAGGCCGCCTGATCCCGCTGGGTGAGGCGGCGGTAGGCCCGCGCCCCGGTGAGCAGAAGGATCAGCACGCACGCCGCGAACACGCCGAACAGCAGCAGCATCAGCAGGCCGCCCAGCTGGTGTTGGTTTCCCCGTCTCCTCATGGCGTGTTCTCCAATACGGTGATATCCGGCATCAGGTTCTCGGCGAACGCGCTGTACCGCACGGTGTAACGCTCCCCGTCAATCTGAATGCCGTAGCGTTCCGTCAGGTCGTCCAGGCTGGCGGGGTAGGCCCCCTCCGCGGCGTAGCAGGCCACGCAGCCCCGGCGGAGCGTCTCCTCCAGCCGGCGGCGGTCCTCCTCCGCCCGGCCCCGGTCCAGGCCGTCCACGGCGGCGGCGAACCACACCAGTGCCGCCACCGCCGCCGCCGGAAGCAGCAGTCCGCCCAGCAGGCGGGTCAAGCCGTTTCTGTTCCCCTCCATGGCGTCACCCGATCGCGCTCATGATGTGCATGAGGGGCAGCATCACCGACAGCAGGATCAGCCCCACCAGCACCGAGCAGACCAGCACCAGGGCAGGCTCCACCCGGCCCACCAGGGCGTCCAGGGCGGCCTCCCCCTCCTCGCCCAGGTCCCGGGCGATCTTCTCCATGGAGGCGTCCCCCGCGCCGCTGTGCTGGCCCAGCTCCAGCAGGCGGCTCTGCCGGGGGGGGCAGCAGCCCGCTCAGCCGCAGGGCCGCGCCCAGGCTCTCCCCCTTCTCCAGCCGCTGGCCGCACTCCTGGCAGCGTTTCCGGGCCCTGCCCTCCATCAGGTTGGCGGACAGGCTCACCGCCTCCTCCACAGGCAGGCCGCTGGCCATGCCCATAGCCAACGCCTGGGCCAGCCGGGCGTTGTTCAGCTTCCGGGACACGCCCCGGTCCCCCCGGGTTTTCTGCCACAGGGACACCACCCCCCGGCGCAGGGGGCCCACCAGCCCGAACACCAGCACGGCCAGAACCAGCCCCGCCAGGATCAGGTACAGCACGGGCATGGCCCCCTCAATCCAGCGGCCCAGGTTCAGCAGGCCCGCCGCCACTCCGGTGAGCCGCCCCCCCAGGGAGGCGTACACATCGTCGAAAATGGGCAGCACCTTCACCAGCAGCACCCCGATGACCACCAGCATCAGGGCCAGCATCACCGCGGGGTAGAGCAGGGCGGAGCGCACCCGGCGGCCGATCCGCACCCGCTCCTCGTAGTACCGGGACAGGGCCGCCAGGGCCTCCTCCGTGCGTCCGGTGCGCTCGCCCACCTCCACCAGCCCGCACACATATACTGGAAAAACTCCGCTTTCACGCAGAGCGGTGGACAGCGTTTTTCCGCCGTCCACCTGCTCAGCCATGGCCGAAAGCATACCCCTGTGCTCCTCCTCCTGGGCCAGCAGGGAGAGGGCGTCGCCCGTGCTCACGCCCGCGTGGAGCAGAAGGGACAGCTCCAGGCACAGGCTGGCGATCTCGTCGTTGGAAAGTTTACGTTTCATGGGGTTTCTCCCAGATCAATAGAGATATTTGACTGTATAGTTCTTGCCGTCCCCGATGAACTGCATGATGGCCTCACTGCTGTTGCCGGAGGACGCGAAGGTGGGATCCATCCGGTGCCAGGTGGTGCCGTCGAAGTAGATGGCGTTGTCCACCCAGCCCGTCTCCCGGGTCCAGACGCTCACCCAGGCGTGGTAGGTGGTGCCCGCGTAGCCCACCACCAGCTTGCAGGGAACCCCCTGGCTGCGGAGCATCCCGGTCATCAGGGCGGCGTAGTCGAAGCAAATGCCCTTCTTCTCCGCCAGCACGCTGTCCAGCACCGGCAGGTAGCCCGCCAGCTGGCCGTTGATCACCGCCTCGGCCCGGGCCTTGTCGTAGCTCAGGGTCTTGACCACGTAGTTATACACCGCCCCCACCTTCTCCAGGGGGGCCTCGATGTCCTTGGTGAGGGCCGCCGCCTGCTTCACTGTCTCCACCGCCCCCTCGTAGTTCACATACTGGTTGGGCCGGAGGAAGGGGGCGAACTCGTCCTTCAGCGTCACGGTGAAGGAGGCGGTGCACAGCACCGCGTACTTCTTCCCCTCGGTGTTTTGCAGCATCATCACCTTATAGGCCCCGTTCCCGTCGGACAGGGGGAAGGTGGACCAGCTCTCTCCGGCGGGCAGGAGGTAGTCATAGTTGGTGCCGCTGGGCCCGGTGACCCGCACCCGGAGCTGCTTCCCGCTAGTGCCGGGGAAGCGGCCCATCACATAGCCGTCCGCCGCGTTGGAGTAGTCGATCTCCGCGCCGTTCCCCTTGGCCACCGACACGCCGGACGCCTCGGGCAGCAGCAGGCTGGGCAGGGGCGCGGGGGAGGAGCCCAGGGGGATCACCTCATTGCCCGCCTCGATGTCCCCGCCCATGCTCACCTCGTCGATGAACAGGGGGGCGTCCTCCAGGGGAACGGTGGGCTCCGGCGCGGGGCTGGGCGTCTCCTCCGCCGCCGGTTGGGTGGGCTGGGCCTGGGTGGGCTGAGAGGTGCCGAACGCCTCCTCGTCGGACGCCGACCTGGCGCAGCCGGACAGCAGGCACAGCAGCGACAGCAACAGAAAGATCACGGCTGTTTTCTTCATGGGGGGACTCTCCTTTCCGCCGGCGGCCCCCGCCGCGCGGCTCAGAGCCTGTTTCAAATCTGGCGGAGTGCCAGACAGGCGCAGATTTTTTCGCTGGGCAAGGCGTTTTGACAGACTTTAAGAACCTGTTTAAAATCTGACGGAATGCCAGACGGGCACAGATTTTTTTGCTGGGCAAGGCGATTTGACGCAGGAATACTTTGTGTATTTCCAGTCAAATCAACGCGGCCCAGCGGGAAAAGATGTGCCGGGATGGCGTTTTGACAGATTTTGAACAGGCTCTAAGCAGGCTCTTGCGTCCTCTATTTCCCCGTCCGCCTTATTCAGGCGGGCGGTTCCTCCTCCACCAGGGAGCAGCGCACCGTCAGCCGCTGCCGCCCGCTGATGGTACAGGTGAACAGGGTCAGATCCCAGTCCTCCGAGTAACCCACCATGTCCACCGTCTGGCCGGGCAGGAGCTGCTCCAGATCGGTGACGGCATAGCGGAACCGGTTGCCGTCCACGTCGGTGAACTCCACCGGGTCCCCCACCGCCACCGAGCCAAGCCACCCGAAGTGGTTGGTGTAGTTGTGGGCCGCGATGACCAGGTTGTTCATATATGCCGAGCCGTAGTAGCGGCAGGGCGCGGTTTTCATGTTGGCGTCGGTGCACTCGTCGATCACCGGCAGCTCCAGGCCCTGGGCGGGCAGGCTGACGGAACCCACGTAGCCCCGGCCCTCGATCTCCACCACCGGCATCTCCACCCGGGGGTCGATCTCATAGGCGGGTATCACGAAATCGGGCACCTCCACCTGGGCGATCTCGTCGGTCCGCGCCCGCAGCTCCGTGGCCGCGTGGGCCACCTCCTCCGCCGCCCGGTTCCCGTCCTGGATGTTATAGGCCGTCAGGCCCAGGGCCGCCGCCAGCAGCAGCCCGCCCACGGCCATGAACGCCAATCCGCTCTTATTCCCCATCGTATTCGTCCCTCCTGCGCACCGCCCAGCCGATCAGGAACAGAACCATCCCCGCGATGGCCAGTACCGGCACAGGCCACCAGAGCTGTCCGGTCTGGGGCAGGTCGCCCAGGGGGATGTCCGGGTCGTCCAGCTCCAGCTCCTCGGGGCCGTCCGGCGGGTCCTGATCCGGGGGCGGCGGGCCGAGGGGCGTGCCGGGGTCGTCAATCTCGATCTCCTCCAGCGGCGGGGTAGGCGTAGGCCCTGGGGTGGGGGTGGGCTCCGGAGTGGGCGTGGGCCCCGGGGTGGGCGTAGGCGTTGGAGTGGGTGTCGGAGTGGGCGTGGGTGTCGGAGTGGGCGTAGGCGTCGGGGAGGGCGTGGGCTCCGGACTGGGCGTCTCAACAGGATCGCCTCCGCCGCTGGAATTTTTCTTATTATGGATCAAAAATTGGTACGTGCCGTTGGAGCCCACCATTTCGGTGATCTTCATGGTGTAGCCCTCCACCTTGGCTTCCGTAATGCTCCACTTGGGCCCTACCTCAAGATCCTTCCAGTAGTACTCCCACCGCTCCACGCCCGCTTCGTCTACCTGGGGCAGCACTACCGGATCGCCGTAAGGAGCCCCATCCTTCCAGAGCTGGATCTGGATCGGATCGTGCTTCTTCTCGCTGTCGCTCCAGGTCTTTACCACCTGGATGTCGATCTTCGTTTTTTCCTCAACGCTTACCTTTTTCTCGACCTTCGCGTCAATATCCCACACCCAGCCCCCGCTGGAGCCTGAATCGCCGGAGCTTCCATACCAGGTGGGCAGGGAGACCAGATAGGGCAGGGTTTTATAGAGCTGATAAACCTGCCTGCCGTCCTTATCATACACTTGCTTCCCCTGATCGTCAAGTTTTGCCTTCACGAAGGGGTCGGTAAATACCAGATAAAGGCCCGGCCGCAGGTTTTGGAAGCTCACCGTGCCGTCCTTCCCAGCCTGGAGGGTCTGCGCGGCCCTGTCCTGGCCCCGCGTCACTTCGCCCTCCAGCCGCTTGGCCAGCTCCACCCAGCCCGACTGGGTGAGCCTGTTCAGATTCACGCCTTCGAGGTATTCCTGAAACTTCCCCTCCGCCTGGAACCGGACGTCAGCGTCCACAGAGGCCACCCGGTACAGCCTGACGGTCACGCCCTCCATGGCCTGGCCATAGGTCAGCGTCAAGGAGCACTTCCGGCTGGAGCTGAAGCCGGGGATCTTCCCCGAAGCCGCCAGGGCGGGCTGGGCCAGCCCCGCGCACAGCATGAGGCACAACGCCGCCGCCATGGCCCGCCGCAGATATTGTCTCAGTTTCATGTTGGCCGCCTGCCTTTCCATGCTTAGAAGCTGTACCAATCGCCTCAGCACCCAGCTTAACGGCCAGAATTGCCGCTGGCCGCGTTGAAAAATCTTGAAATACACAAAGTATTCCCGCGATTTTTCGCCTTGCCACCGGCAATTCTGACTCGCGAATCTGAATACTTCGGCTATTGGTACAGCTTCTTATGTCTTCCGCTTCTTCTTGGTTTTCTTCCCGCCGGGGTTTATGATCAGCCATACCACCAGGGCCAGCAGCATGGGAGCCGCCGCCACCGGAGCCACCAGCACCGGGTCGATGCGCACCGCGTCCGAGGTGACGCGCACCGACACCGCCTGCTCCGGGTTGGCGATCCGCCTGCCCCGCACCAGCAGCCGGTGGCTGTTGATGCCGTAGGGCGTGCACGTCACCAGGGTGCAGTGATCCTGCCCCCGGGTGATGCCCAGGTCGCCTACCTCGTGGGGAAGTACGATGTGGATCTGGTCGATCTCATAGGTCAGCGTCTCGTTGAGGACGCGGATCTGGAAGATGTCCCCCTCGCTGAGCCGGTCCAGGTCGGTGAACAGCTTCGCGCTGGGCAGTCCCCGGTGCCCGGACAGCACGCAGTGGGTGGACGCGCCCCCCACCGGCAGGGAGCTGCTCTCAATGTGCCCCACCGCCACCTGGAGCACCGACTCCTCCGTGCCGTGGTAGATGGGCAGGGAGCAGTCGATTTTGGGGATCTCGATATAGCCCATGATGCCGCTGCCGGATATGTCCAGCAGGGACAGGTACTCCTCCCATTCCGCTTCGGTGAGCTTGTAGGGAATGGACTTCTCCGCCAGCCCGGCGTTATACGCGCAGGCGGCCAGCCACAGCTTCTCGTAATCCTCCTCGGTCAGGCCGGACACGCTTTCCGAGTAGCTGGCGATGGCCTGGGACTGGTGGAAGGAGTTCCAGTAATCGCTGAAGGAGGGGTAGAGCATGATGGCCGACCCCGCCAGCAGGATGATGATCAGCAGGACGGTGGACAGGTGCTTTTTCATGGGGCCATATCCCTCCCTCGCCGCGCCGCGGGACGTGCCGCGGCGCGGCGGGGGCGCGGGGTTCCTTTGGTTTGTGCTTACGGCCTTCCGCCGTTTTGGGGCTTAGCGGCCCGGGTGCCCAGAGGCAAACGCCGCCCGCCGTGCCGGGTTTTTATTCGTCGTCCACGCTGGCGCGGCGTTTGGTGATCAGCAGGACCACTGCGGCCACCACAAGGACGCCGCCGCCGATGTAAAAGATGGTGGTGCCGATGCCGCCGGTGCTGGGGAGCAGGGAGCCGGTCTTGTTGAGCACCTTCACGCCGCTCGTCTCATCAAACACGCCGTCCACGGCCTCGTCAGCCATGAGGTCGGCGTTCTGAATGGTGAATTTTTGACGGCCCTCAATGGCATTATAGCCGCTGGGAGCCTTGGTCTCCTCCAGCCAGTAGTCGCCGTTCCCCAGGCCGGACACGATCACATTACCGGCCACAATCGTGGTTGTGGTGCCGCCGGCAGCAATCTCCTCCGGGGTGGCCACGCGGTAATGGTAAGCATGCTCGGTGCGGCTGTCATCTTCGCCGTGGGCGGTTCCGTCTTCCTTCACGAAATGAATGGGCTCACCCTCGGTCTCGGCAGTATACACGCTGAACTCCGCTCCCTCAATCTGCTTCATGCTGTTGCCGTCCAGCTTCACCAGCTGGAAGCAGTAGGTGGGAACCTTCGGCTCAGAGGTGGAGCCTATTTCAAACCCTTCGCCGTAATTCAGCGTGGCATCGTTTTCAACAACCGTAACGCCTTCCGCGGTGACGGTCATCTCGTAGTGGATGACCACCTCCATACCTTCCTCCGGCAGGCCCTGAACATAGCCGGCGGGGAAAACAACCTCAAAGCCGGTATCCGTCTTTGTCGTCGTAATTCCGGCGGCAGCAAGAGCGTTGGTATCAAGCACAGTACCGCCAACCGTGATCTTCATGGCACCGAACTGAGCGTCGCTAAAGGACAGGCCCTTTTTAATTGTATCGGTCACTTTATACTGAATCCCGGTGGGATAGGCCGTAAACTTAATATCAAACGGGAGGGTCTTGCCCACCATGGTGCTGGTGTCTACCGGCGTTTTCTCAACGGTGGACTGCGGGTTCTTGTTCTCGATGGTCACGTTGGGCGCGGCGGTGTCCAGGCTGCAAACGGCACCGTCGGAGGAGTTCAGCAGGTAGTAGCCCAGGGGCAGATCCGCAAAGGTCAGGGTATAGGTCGGGAGCTTTCCCTCCTCCTCCTGCTTGTTAGTGCCGTTGGTTGCGTCGGCCACCTTCGAGGCCACCTCCGGCACATTGTTCCCCTTGGCCCAGGCCAGGGCCGCTTTCGCGAACTCCTTGACATCCGCGCCATCCTTCCAGGTCACATAGCCCTTTTCGTCGATGTCCACATAGTTCCGGCCAGAAGCGGTCTCCGTGGCGGGGTCAGCGAAAAAGCCTTCCCAATTGCTGTTGACTTTATAAAGATAGGCGTTGGTGTCGCGGTTATACGCCGTCAGATCTAAAACCCTGTACAGCTTGGAGGTGGAGTTCTCCACCGCGTTGGTTACGGTGATGGTGCCCGTCTCACCTGTGGTGTCCTCCAGTGCGCTGGGATCGCCATTGGGTCCAGCGGCGGCAAACGCCGGAACCGCCAGAGCCATCACCATCACCAAGGCAAGCACAATGCCCGCCAGCTTCTTGAACTGCTTCATGTTCGTTCTCCTTTCAATCCTTCTTGAACTGCTTTTGCCTGCGCGGGGAGAGGTTCATGCTCTATCCTCCGCCCCCTCTCCCTGGGATCTCTTTTTATACCACAGGATGCCCGCCGCCAGCAGCGGCACGCACGCCACAGTATACGCCGGTCCGTCCCCCCCGGTGGAGGGCATCACATAGGACGTCCGGTTGGTGCAGACGGCCACCACATAGCTGCCGCCCTGGCTCAGCTGGCCGCTCACCGTGCGGCCGTCCCCGCTGTATTCGGGCGTCGGGGCGTCGCTGAGCACCTCGCCGTCCTCGCTGCCCCGGTGGGTCTCCACCTTGAACTCGGGCACGTAGCCCGGGTACTCCTTCTCGGTGATGGTGTACCTCGTCCCCGGCGGCAGGCCCGTGATAATATAGGACTGGCCGCTGACCAGCTTCACCGAAATCTGCTCCTCGGTATCCAGGGCCACATTCACCTGCTCCCACACGCCGTTGGTGCCCCGCTTGTAGACCTTGGCGTTCACCAGATCGGAGAGGGGATCGCCGTTTCCGTCCGTCAGCTGGATGGCAAACTCAAATTCCTCGCCGCTGTCCGTGCCCACAACCTCCTTCTCCAGGTGCAGGGCGGCCTCCGTATCCGGGGCCTTGTAGGTGGTGCTGGTGACGCTGGGCAGGGTGTACTGCATCCAGCAGGTGGAGCCGGACGCGCCGCGCTCCACGTAGAAGAAGGTGAGCGTGTGCTTCGTGGAGTTGGCCTCCGGGGCGGCTCCGCTGGTGCAGTCGGCGGGCTCCCGATCGGGCTCTCCGATGTAGTCCCACAGGTCCACATACTCGCCCACGGCGGTGTGCACGCCGCCGATGTCGCACACCAGCTTGCCGTCCAGGAATACCCACATATCGTCGTCGCCGAAGAAGTAATACTCCAGCGGGCCCACGTAATCGTTGGGCAGGTCGAAGGTCAGCTCAAAGGTCATGCCGAAATAGCTGTTGTGATCCGGGCCATTGTTGTCGGTCTTGGGCAGGGTTTTATTTTCGCCGATGCCAACGCCGTGGCGTTGTTCCGCTTTCCCATTGCCGCCGAACTTGATGTCGTGTCCGTCCGCGCCCCAGGTTTCCGCCATGTCCATGGGCCAGAAGCTGTTGAAATACCGGATGGGCTTGGGCTTGCCCGATGGGGCCCATCCCTCCATCTGCTGGAACCTGTCAAGGCCCCCTGCCGTTTTCCCGCTACCCGCGCTGGTCAGGGTATAGGTATCCCCGGCCCGGCGGAAGGTGAGCTTATCGACATTATTCACCAGGGTCTTTCCGGTGGCCGGTCCTCCCGCAAACAGGCTCGGCCCCGTGATTCCGCCGGAGTAAACCACATCGCCGTTCTCCATGCCTGAGACAATCCCAAAGGAGCAGTTCTGGAAGTTGGCCGCATTGGCCTTGTTAATGCTTATACCGCCCCAGCCGGTGGGCAGAACGCCGTCGCTGTTTCCGAAGGCGTACCGCTGGCTCCCGCCGGCGTTGGCCGTGCTGTTGATGCCCTGCTGTCCCACCTGGATATAGGCTCCGCTGCCGCCCTGCTCCAGCTCCGCCTGCTGGCTGGAGGGCCTGCCGTTCGCCTGATTCCTCGCGTCCGCCTCCGAGGCGTAAACCTTCCCGTCGCTGACGTCATAGTCGTAGAAATTCGCCTTCACGTCCTTGCTGGCGTCCTGCGCCTCATAGATCAGCTCCACCTCGCAGCCGTCCTCCAAATAGAGGAAGCTGGGGTTGTTGTCGGCGGTCTTTTTCCGGTTCGTCAGCTGGAGCGTGTCCACGTTCGTCTTTACCGTCCACCCGGTGAAGCCCGTGGCGGAGCCCTCGTCCCGGTACCGCACCTGGATTCCCACCAGCTTGTAGTGGTTGTCCGCGCCCACGCCCTTCAGCGTGACGATATCAATATTGTTCAGCTTGTTGGCGGTGCTGTAGTTAAATTTCCGGGATCTGTAGACCTCCTGGCGGTCGGTGCGCATCAGGACCGTGCCGCTGGCCTTGTGGACATACATATTCGTGGTATTGGGCGTCACCCCGTTTTTCGGCATCTGCTTGCCGGACGTGTCAATGATGCTGATCTCCGCGTAGTCCGCCTTGTCGATCGTCTCCCCGTATTCCGCGGCGTTCTCTTTCGCCAGCTCAAAATCCGTCGCCACTGTCCGCACCTGGCTGACGTACCGCACCACGAAGTCGGGGTAGACCTCCTTGTTCAGGGTCAGCAGCATGATACCGTCCTGAGACAACGCCATGGGCCTGGACTCCGGCTCCTCCCCCACGGCCTCCCCGTCCAGGGAGAGCGTCACGATCTCCTCCAGTCCGTTGGCGGTGTATACGTTCAGGGCGGCCTCGGCCTTCTCCATCTCCACACCGCCGGCGGGGATCTCGTCCTCCACCGCGCTCATAATGCCCGCCTCGCCCTGGCTCACGGCCTCCAGCAGCGCGTGGGTGGGCTTGACGACGGCGGTGATCTCGCACTGGGACAGATCCATCCTCATCCCGTTCCACACCGCGTCCAGCGCGATGGCCTGCTGGAGGATGGGCTCCTCCTCCCGGGCGGCCTCGCCGTCCAGGATGGCCTGGAACCTGGGGTCGTCCTCGGTCAGCTCCACCACGCGGATCTCCAGCAGCGCGGGATCCAGCTCCATGTCCTGGCCGGGGACGTACCCGGAGCCGTCCGCCGCCGGGCTGTCCGCCCCCGTGTCCATATCAGGTATGGGGACGCTGTTGTAAACAGCGTCCCCGGGATCAGTCACTGATCCCGCCCCGCCGTCCTCCGGCGGCAGCTGGGCGTTGGGTTCGCTGTCCATATTGCTTGCCATCCCGCGGGGCTTGGCGGCCAGCGGGATCTCAAGATACTCCCCGCCCAGATCCACCTCCTGGGGCGGCTGGTCTGGGACGGCGGGTTCCGGCTCCTGCGTCGGGATGGGCTCATCTGTGGGGGCCGGCGCCGGCTCCCCGGTTTGGGCGGGATCGTCCGGGCCGGAGGGCGCGGGCTCCCCCGGCTCCCCGCCGGGTTCGGGCTGGTCCGGCAGGTTCTCCGTCTCCAGCCGCGCCACGCCGCTGATGTGGTAGGTCACGGTGAACGCCTCCCCCTCGTAGACGAAGGGGTAGTCCTCCAGCACGATGCCGGGGACGGGGTCCGGCTGCGGCTCCCCGTCCTGGCCGGGGTTCTCGGACTCCTCCGGCTCCGGGGCCTGGCCGCCCTGGTCCTCCTCCAGGCACTGCGCGGTGTGCATATGCTCCTCCAGGGTGCAGCACAGCGCGCCGCTCTCAAAATAACAGCCGCCGCCGTGGAGGTGCTCCTCCCGGCCGCAGAAATACTTGTCGTTCTCGTTGGGGAGGATCTCCACGTAGCAGGAGTCCACGTGGCGGTGCTCCTCCAGGCCGCACACCAGCGTCCGGATCTCCTCCGGCTCCCCGCCGGGGGCGGAGACGCAGTCCTGGCTGTGCTGGTGTTCGCCCGTCTCGGGCAGGCCGCACACCGGCGTCCCCGCCCCGTCATAGCACCCCTCGCCGTGGGCGTGGGGGATCAGCTCCTGCCTCTGGCAGGCCAGCACCCGCGCGCTCTCGTAGCATTCATCGCCGTGGATGTGCCCCGGCTCCCGCTCCTCCTCGGCGCACACCTGACGCTGGGCCCAGTCCCAGCACCCGTCGCCGTGGGTGTGGCCCTGGCCCTCCTCCTGGCCGCAGATCCGCAGCTCCTCGTCGGTCATCCAGCAGGCGGCGGTGTGGGCGTGGCCCTCCTGGAGCACGTTTCCCTCCTCGTCCACTTCCGGGGCGCACTCCTCCAGGCCGCACTTCAGCCGCCGGCGCACCACCACGGTGATGCAGCTCTCCTCATGGGTGTGCTCCCCGCCCTCCTCCTGGCCGCAGATCAGCTCCCCCCGCTCGTCATAGCAGAAGGAATCGTGGGTATGGATCAGCGTCTCCCCGCCGGACCCCGCGCCGCACACCAGCTCCGGCTGGGGGGAGGCCAGCTCCAGCTGGTAGCAGCCCTCGCTGTGAACGATCCACCTGCCTGGACAGACGGTCGTCCATGCTCCACACACTCCTTCCCGAAGGGATCTCCCTGCCCGGACCTTCCGGCCCGTATCCTATACTATGCCGAAGCCCTCAAAGGGCCAGACCCGGAACAGGAGCTTACCCACCACCTGTTCGTCCCCCACGCAGCCCAGGGCCGTGTTCCGGGAGTCCAGCGACACGCTGCGGTGGTCGCCCATGACGAAAATTTTGGATTCCGGCACCTGGTAGGGCAGCGTGATGTCGCAGTCCCCCAGGGCCTTCTCCACCAGGTACGGCTCGTACAGCTCCACCTCGTTGACGAACACGTTCCCGTGCTCGTCGATGTCCACCCAGTCCCCCGGCCCGGCAATGACCCGCTTTACCAGGATCTTGTTGTCGTAGTAAAAGGCCACCACGTCCCCGGGCTGGAAGGACAGCCCCTTGACGCACACCACCACCTGCCCCCCCGTCAGGGTGGGGGCCATGGAGTCGCCGCTGATCTGGAGGACGGGCACCCAGAGGGTGGCCACCAGCACCGCCGCCGCGGCCACGGTGATCAGGGCGTAGATGGTATTGCGCATGACACGGCGGAACCGGGACCGGTATTTCTCCCGCCCCAGCTCCTTCTCCAGCTGCTCAATGGTTGGCACCTCTAACGGCTGCCGCTCCTTGCGTTTGTCCTTTTTCTTCATATGGCCACCGTTTTCCTAATCATGCTGCCAGCCAAAGAACAGCGTGGTCTTTCCGTTTTCCCGCTGCTTGCGCAGGCCGAAGGGCCCCCGGCCCTCGCTCCGGGCGGGCCGCCTGCGCAGCGGCTCCGGTTCCGGCTCCGGCGCGGGCTGGGGAGGCGGCTCCGGCGCGGGGGGATGCAGCCGGGCCGCGTCGAAGATCCCGTTGAGCTTCAACGCCGCCTCCGCCAGATTGCCCACGTCCACCACGCTGGTCTCGTGCTTGGCCCGTTCCGCCTCCAGCGACTCCCGCAGCTCGTGGATCTGGGCGTCCTTGTGGTCCAGGCGGTCCCGCAGGCGTTCATAGCCCTCCTCCATCTGCTTGAGCTGCTCGTCCGTCTCCTTCAGCATCCGGCCCAGCCGCTCCGCTTCCTTCGCCTGGTCCAGCAGAAGCTGCAGCAGCTCCCGCCGGCCCAGCTTTTGCAATTCCTTATCCGTCATGGCGTGTTCTCCTTCACCCGATAGTCGTCCGCGCCCGCGCCGGCGGGAGGCTCGCGGCATCCGCCCCCCAAAACCAGGCCACCCCCAGACCAAGCTGCTTGATCAGGGCCAGCCCATACCGGCGGCGGAACAAATGACGGTCACGTCGGACACACGATCACCTGCCCCCGCAGCGGCGCGGCTGGAGCATCGCCTGGAGCGCGCAGCACCGCTTCCGAAGGAAACACATGGAAGCCGCTACAAAATCATCCAGTTTCAACAAAAAATTCCGCCTCTTGCCCAAACTATGCCAGGTCAAGCGGCTTGACCAGCCCAGTGAGTACAAGCGGCGGAACAAATGACGGTCACATCGGACGCACGGTCACCTGCCCCCGCAATGGTGCGGCTGGAGCATAGCTTGAAGCGGACGGCCCCCCTTCCCCGCCTCCCAGGAAAACAATGGAAGCCACAGCAAAAACATCCAGTTTCGACAAAAAATTCCGCCTCTTGTCCAAACTATGCGGGTCAAGGGCTTGACCCACCCAGTCAGTACAAGCGGCGGAACAAATGACGGTCACAAAGGACACACGATCACCTGCCCCCGCAGTGGTGCGGCCGGAGCACAGCTTGGAACGGGCGGCCTCCACTCCTGAGAATCTCGGGCCATGGAAGCAGCCGGCAAAATCCATCTTATGTAGCAAGGAATGGTATTATGAAAGGAGCAAACCGGCGGCCTCCCCCTCTCACGTGCCCATTGTGCCATAAAATTTTCAAAATGCAAGAGATTTTTCCTGTCCCCGCGAACAAAAAACTTCGGTTTTGGCACTGTTCCTCCGTTTTGTTGGTAAAATGGCAATTATTTGGGTTTTTCCACCACCTGCCCGCAGTATTCGGGCCAAAGTCCATAAATTATTTACAGATTCCCGCCCCTGTCAAAGCAGAACGGCATACCGTCCGGGCAGCGGAACGCGCCCCTCCGGGCGGAGCCGCAAAAGACCTCCCCCGGTTCCAGGGAGCCGGAGGAGGTCTTTTATAATTGACGCAGTTAAAAAGAAGTGTACACTTCTTTTTAACTTGTGCGGCACGCCAGTGCCGCACAGGCCGCAAAGCGGCCCTGCGTCAGATTTCATAGTCAGCGCACGGGCTTTGCCTACAGCGGCACAGCCGCTGTTTTGAAAATCGGTAGTATACCGATTTTCAAGTGTGCTGACTATATTGATGAGGCGCGGGGGGCTGAAGCCCCGGCTTGCCGCTGGACGCGGGGTTGTTCAGCAGGGTGCCGTCCGCCCCGAAGCGGGAGCCGTGGCAGGGGCAGTCCCAGGACCGCTCCGCCCCGTTCCAGCGCAGGGCGCAGCCCATGTGGGGGCACCGGGGGGCCGTGGGCCGCAGCAGGTTCAGGACGGCCTCCAGGCCGTTGGCAAGCAGCTGGGGCCGCAGGACGGTCCGGGCCGGGTCAAACAGGGCCGCATAGGGGTTTTCCCTCCCCTGGAGCAGATCCGCCAGCACCCCGGCGGCGGCCATGGCGGAGGTGTTCCCCCACTTGTTGAAGCCGGTGATCACGTACAGCCCCCGGGTCCGCCCTCCGCAGCGGCCCGCGTAGGGCACCCCGTCCAGGCTCATGCAGTCCTGGGCGGCCCAGCGGGCGGCGACGCGGGCCTGGGGATAGTGGCGGCGGGCGAAGTCCTCCAGCGTCCCCCAGCCCCCGGCGGGCTTCCCGGTGCGCCCGCCCCCGCCCCCCAGCAGGAGCAAGCCTCCCCCGTTCCGGAAGGTGAGCCCCCCCTCCGCCTCGTCCACGTACATACCGTCCAGCTCCGGGGCATTCTCCAGGGCCAGCAGATAGGAGCGGTCCTGGTACAGCTTGAGGAAGTAGCCGCCGTGCTTGTTGAGGATAGGGAAGTGGGTGGCGATCACGATCCGCTCCGCCGCAATGGTCCCCCGGCTGGTCCTGGCCCGGCCGGGGGCCAGCTCCAGCACCTTGGTGTCCTCGAAGATCCGCAGGGGCCCGGCGATGGCGGCGGCGAACTTCAGGGGGTGAAACCGGGCCTGCCGGGGGAAGCGCACCGCCCCCGCCACGGGGAACGGCAGGGGCGTCCTATCCACCAGCTGGGCGGCAAAGCCCAGCTGGTCCAGGGCGGACAGCTCCCGCTCCAGCTTTTCCCGGCTGTCCAGGGAGTAGACGTAATTGTCCTCCTCGGCGAAACCGCAGTCCATCTCCCGGCACAGGGCCCGGTATTCGTCCAGGGCCTCCAGGTTGGCCGTCAGGCAGAGGCGGGCCCTCTCCGCCCCAAACCGCCGGAGCAGCTTGTGATAGATCAGGCCGTGCTGGGCGGTGAGCTTGCCGGTCATGCCCTTGGTGGTGCCGCCGCAGATCCGGGACGCCTCCACCAGGGCGCAGTCCACCCCCGCCCGGGCCAGCTTGTGGGCGCACAGCAGGCCCGCCAGCCCGCCGCCCACGATCAGCACGTCCGTGCGCAGATCCCCCTCCAGTTGGTTGAACCGGGGCGGCTCCGCCGTCTTTTCCCAGATGGAATCCATTCTGATCACCTCGCTGAAGGTAAGAAGCTGTACCAATAGCCGAAGTATTCAGATTCGCGAGTCAGAATTGCCGGTGGCAAGGCGAAAAATCGCGGGAATACTTTGTGTATTTCAAGATTTTTCAACGCGGCCAGCGGCAATTCTGGCCGTTAAGCTGGGTGCTGAGGCTATTGGTACAGCTTCTAAGGTGCCCAGAATCGCGGGGCTTATCCACCGGCGGCGGGCAGAAGAAGGCTCGGGGCCGGATCATTGGATCATTGGAAAATGAGGTTGACTTTTCAGATAGGCTGTGAGAAGATAAACTGGAAGATTTTTCGAATGGCAAACACAACTTGGAGAGAGGTGCTCACGGCTATGAAACGAAAGATTCTGCTTTTGACCCTGGCGTTGGCCGCCGCCCTGCTTCTCGCCCCCCGGGCGATGGCGGCGGAGGGCGGCGCGGGGCAGCCTTCCGGCCCGGATTGGACGGACTTCTCAGAGGATAACCCCGCGGCGGAGCCGGAGGACAGCCAGGACAGCCCCGACCCAGAGGAGCCGGAGGCACCCCCCGAGGACACGCCCGCGCCAGAACCGGAGCCGGAGCCAGAGCCGGAACCGGAGGACCCCATGCTGACCGCCGACCAGTGGGCCAGGGACGGCATCGCCTCCGCCATCGGCAAGGGCTTTGTTCCGGCGGATCTGCAAAATCACTACAGGAACGTCATCACCCGGCAGGAGTTCTGCCGCATGGCGGTGTCGTGGCTGGAGTATGCCATGGGCAGCGGGATAGACGACATACTCGCCCAGCGCGGCGTGAGCCGTGACCCCAACGCCTTCCGGGACACCGACGACCCGGATATTCTCGCGGCCTTCGCCCTGGGCATAACCGACGGCACCGTTTCGCCCACGGCCACGGAGCCGGGGACCTTTACCCCCGACGGCCTCTTTACCCGCCAGGAGGCGGCCACCATGCTCTACCGGGTCTGTCTGGTCTATGGTGCCCAGGCCGGAAGCCTGCCCGGTTCGGACTGGACGGACCTGTGGCAGGTGGCGGACTGGGCCAGGGAGGGCGTGAACTTCTGCGGAGCCTACGGCCTGATGAAGGGCGTGAGCGGCAGCACCCCCGTGTTCTCCCCCTCGGGCGTCTACACCCGGCAGGAGAGCATCCTCGTGTTCGACCGGACGGGGCCGGAGGTGCTGACGCCGCTGGATCTGCGTTCAGTCTCCGACCCGTCCATGGCGGGCAGGAGGATCCCCATTCTGATGTATCACGCCATCGCGGACGTACCCACCACCTCCCTCACCAGCCTGTTCGTGCGCCCCTCCGAGCTGGAGGCCCAGCTGAAATACCTCTCCGACAACGGCTATCAGACCATTACCTTTGAGGATCTGGACCGTATCAGCGCGTTTTCAAAGCCCATCCTGCTGACCTTTGACGATGGCTACAGGGACAACTATGAGATCCTGTTCCCCCTGCTGAAGAAATACGGGCTGAAGGCCACCATTTTTGTCATAACCGACACCCGCTGGAGCAAAAACTTCCTGTCGGAGGCGAATATCACCGAGATGTCCCGCTCGGGGCTTGTATCCATTCAGAGCCACACCAAAGGCCACCCCGCCCTGACCGCCCTGGGCAGAGCCGCGCTGGCGGCGGAGATGGCCGAGTCCAAAGCGGTGATCACCCAGCTCACCGGCAAGGCCCCCGTGGCTCTGTGCTACCCCGGCGGCGGCGTCAACGCCACCGTCAAGGCGGTTACGGGCGAGCATTACCGTTACGGCGTGCTGAATACCGGCGGGCAGTTTACCTGCGGAGAGGATCTGCTGATGATGAAGCGCGTGCGGATCAACCGCGGTCTGAGTGTTGACAGGTTTGCTTCGCTGATCAAGTGAGCTGTCGAAGGGTAGCGAAAACAGGCGGGGGATATATCCGCGTGTCCCGCTTGGGAGGGGCTATACATTTTTTCAGTGGTCCCTTTTGTGGTAGGGGGTAAAGCTCAATAGCGTGTGTGGAATAGAAAAATCCGCCTGAAACCAACGGTTTCAGGCGGATTTTTGGTGGACGATACAAGACTCGAACTTGTGACCTCCCGCACGTCAAGCGGATGCTCATACCAACTGAGCTAATCGTCCAGCTATGAAGTTTTCTCCTCCGGCTCAGCCGGAACACATCACATTATAACCGCCCCGCCGCCCCTTGTCAAGGCTTTTTTCTTCCCCACCCGGAATCTCCCGGAAATTTCCGGAAATTTTCCCCGCCCCCCTTGACAAACCGCCCCCGCCTGCGTATAATACACCGTAACAACCAAACAGCACAAACCAGTGACGGAGAGAAGTACCCGGCACAGCAAGCCTTTTCAGAGAGCCCCCGATGGTGGAAACGGGGCGGCGGGCGGCCGGCGAATGGACTCCGGAGGGCGGACCGAACGGCGCACGCGCCAAGTAGGGACCGACGGGATTCCCACCCGTTATCCATCGGGGCGCGTATGATGGTACGCGTAAGCGAGCGGGCGTTTTTAACGTCAATTTGGGTGGTATCGCAGAAGCAGCGGCTTTTGTCCCATGTGTGGGACAAAGGCTTTTTTGTTTGCCTTTTCCTCCCCGGAGCCTGGCAATTCCGGGTCATCTGCCGCCCAAAATCATCATTTGGAGGAAAATATCATGAAAAAGCGCAGCATCGTTCAGAAGCTCTTCGCCATCGCCGCGGCGGCCCTGTCCCTCTCCCTGTCCGCCTGCAACGGCAACTCCGTCTCCAGCTCCGATGGCCCCGGCGTCACCCCGGGCGGCTCCCAGGAATCCTCCCAGCCCAACGGGGGCAAGACCTACAAGGTAGCCATCATCAAGCAGATGGACCACGCCTCCCTGGACGAGATCGCCCAGGCCGTGGAACAGCGGCTGGACGAGATCGCCGCCCAGAACGGCGTCGCCATCCAGCATGAGACCACCTCCGGCCAGAACGACCAGGGCACCCTGAAGCAGCTGGCCGACCAGGCCATCGCCGACGGCGCGGATGTGATCATCCCCATCGCCACCACCGCCGCCAAGATCGCCGCCCTGTCCGCCGGGGAGACGAAAACCCCCGTGGTGTTCGCCGCCGTGTCCTACCCCGCCGAGGAGAGCGTGGCCCTCACCGGCCTGGACTACGTCACCGGCACCAGCGACGCGCTGAACACCAAATTCATCATCGACCTGATGCTGGCCCAGAACCCGGAACTCTCCAAGGTCGGCCTGCTCTACTGCCTGTCCGAGGACAACTCCGCCACCCCCATCGCCGAGGCCAAGGAGTATCTGGACAGCAAGTCCATCCCCTACTCCGTCCAGACCGCCAACAGCAACGACGAGGTGGTGGCGGCGGTCTCCGCCCTCATCGCGGAGGGCGTGGACGCGGTGTTCACCCCCACCGACAACGTGATCCAGTCCGCCGAGCTGGCCATCTACGAGACGCTGATTGAGGCGGGCGTCCCCCACTACGGCGGGGCGGACTCCTTCGCCCGGAACGGCGCGTTCGCGGGCTGCGGCGTGAACTACACCCTGCTGGGCGGGCAGACCGCCGACCTGGCCTACGACGTGCTCACCAAGGGCATGGACGGCATGGAGGACTACTACCTGCTGGAGGGCGGCATCATCACCGTCAACACCGAGACCGCCGCCGCCCTGAACATTGACTACACCGTGTTCCAGGACATGGGCACCGTGGCGGAGGTCCAGACCACCGAGGACTGAGCACCCCGCTCTGTTTTCCCACGGAAGCAACAGGAGGATTCCCATGGAACCGGACTATTTAAGGGAATTTTACGAGGTCCATTGTGACGAGGACGCCCGGCTGAGAAGCCGCTGCGGTATGGTGGAGTTCCTGACCACCATGCGGTATATCGAAACCTACCTGGAGCCGGGGGATCGGATCATTGAGATCGGCGCGGGTACGGGCCGCTACTCCCACGCGCTGGCCCAGGCGGGGCATTCCGTGGACGCGGTGGAGCTGCTGGAACATAATATAAAGGTATTCCGGCGCAGCACCCTCCCCGGCGAGCCTGTCACCGTCCGGCAGGGAAACGCCCTGGATCTGTCCGGGTTCCCCGATGATTTCTATGACATCACCCTCCTTCTGGGGCCCCTGTACCACCTGTACACGGTGGCGGAGCAGAAAAAGGCTCTCACCGAGGCCCTGCGGGTGACAAAACCGGGCGGGGTGGTGTTCGCCGCCTACTGCGGCAGCGACGCCACCGCCATCCAATACTGCTTTGTCAGGGGAATGTTCCAGGACCCCCATTACAGGGCCTTGGCGGACCCGGTGACCTTCAAGCTGCACTCCAACCCGGCGGAGGTGTTCGCCCTCCACCGCCGGGAGGACATCGACGCCCTGATGGACGGCCTGCCCGTCCGCCGCCTGCACTTCGTGGGCACGGACATGGCTGCCTGCTACCTGCGGGACGCCATCGGACAGATGGAGGAGGAGCTGTACGCGCTGTACCTCCGCTACCACTTCGCCATCTGCGAACGGCCCGACCTGGTGGGCGCGTCCAACCACTTTTTAGACGTGTTCCGGAAACTGTAAACGGCCCCGCCCCCGGCCCCGCCGGGGGTGGCCGTATGAGAGGAGCTGAACCCTGTGGGTTCCCTACTGTTAATCTCCCAGACCGCCCTGGAGCTGGGCTTTCAGTACGCCCTGGTGGCCATGGCCCTGTTTTTGAGCTACCGCGTCCTGGACATCGCCGACCTGACCACCGATGGCGGCTTCGTCTTAGGCGCGGCGGTGTCGGTGACGGTGACGGCGGCGGGCCATCCCGTCCTCGCCATCCCGGCGGCTATGCTGGCGGGGGCCTGCGCCGGGTTCGTCACCGCCTTCCTCCAGACCCGCATGGGGGTGCCCTCCATCCTGGCGGGCATCATCACCAACACGGGGCTGTACACCGTCAACCTGATGGCCATGGGCTGGAGGTCCAGCGCGAGCCTGATGAAGAAGGACACCATCTTCTCCCTGTCCAAGGGCCTGTTCGCGGGCACCCCGCTGGACGGCTTCTGGGGCCAGTGGTACGAGCTGATCCTGTCCGCCGCCGTCACCATCCTGGCGGGGGTGGTCCTCTACCTGTTCCTGGGCACCCGGCTGGGGCTGTCCATACGGGCCACCGGGGACAACCGGGACATGGTGCGGGCCTCCTCCGTCAACCCCACCTTCACCATCACCGTGGGGCTGTGCTTCGCCAACGCCCTCACCGCCCTGTCCGGGGCGGTGGTGGGCCAGTACCAGCGCACCGTGGACATGGGCTCCGGCACCGGAATCGTGGTCATTGGGCTGGCCTGCCTCATCATCGGGGAGACGGTGGTGGGCCGCCGGGGCATGGGCCGGGGGATTCTCGCCGTCATGGCAGGCTCCATCATTTACCGCTTTATCTACGCCATCGTGTTCTATACCAAGGTGGTGCCGGTGGACTGCCTGAAGCTGCTCACCGCCGCCGTGGTGGCCCTGGCCATCGCCGCCCCCACCCTGAGAGCGGGCGCGGGCCTGCAAAAGCGGAAGCTGGCCGCGGGCCGGAAGGAGGGACGCTGATATGCTGCGGGTGGACAACATCTCCAAGACCTTCAATCCCGGCACCGTCAACGAAAAGACGGCCCTGGACCGCCTCTCCCTCCATCTGGCCCCCGGCGACTTCGCCGCCGTCATTGGCTCCAACGGGGCGGGGAAATCCACCCTGCTCAACGCCGTGGCGGGCAGCTTCACCGTGGACTCCGGCTCCATCACCCTGGGGGGCCGGGACGTGACTTTCGTGCCCAACCACAGGCGCAGCCGGGTCATCGGGCGGCTGTTCCAGGACCCCCTCCGGGGCACCGCCCCCTCCCTCACCATCGAGGAGAACCTGGCTCTGGCCTACCTCCGCTCGTCGGAGGGCACCGCCCCCCTGAGCCGCATCCGCAGAAAGGACAAGGAGTTCTTCGCCCAGCGGCTGGAGCTGCTGGGCATGGGGCTGGAGGACCGGATGCGCCAGCCGGTGGGGCTGCTGTCCGGCGGACAGCGGCAGGCCCTCACCCTGCTGATGGCCACCCTGGTCACCCCCAAGCTGCTGCTGCTGGACGAGCACACCGCCGCCCTGGATCCCGCCACGGCGGAAAAGGTGCTGGAGCTCACCCGCTCCATGGTGGCGGAGCACCAGATCACCTGCCTGATGGTCACCCACAATATGCGCCAGGCCCTGGAGCTGGGCAGCCGGACGCTGATGATGTCCGGGGGGCGGATTGTGCTGGATGTGTCCGGGGAGGAGCGGGCGGGCATGACGGTAGAGGATCTGCTGGCCCGGTTCAAGGCGGGCACGGGAACGGATCTGGACAACGACCGGATGCTGCTGTCCGACTAAAAGCGCAGACGCCCCCCGGCGTGAGCCGGGGGGCGTTCCTTGCTGTTTCACAGGCGGGCCAGCCGCAGATCGTCCCCGTAGAAGGTGATCTCCCAGTACAGCCCCCCGATCCGGGAGGCCAGCTGGGGGCCGTACCGCTCGCCAATCTCCGCCGCGGACAGGTTGGTGGAGATGATGGTGTGCCGCCCGGTCTGGAGGCGGCCGTTCACTACCTCGTACAGGGCGGACTGGGACAGGGCGTTGTTGAACTCGCTGCCCAAATCGTCCAGGATCAGCAGATCACAGTTCAGATACCGCCGGGTGTCGTCCCGGGCCTGCCGCTCCAGTCCGGCGTCCCGGGCGAACCGCTGATCCTTAAAGGCGGCGAACAGGCTGATGGCGGTGTCGTACACCACGGAATAGCCCCGGCGGGCCACCTCCCGGGCGATACAGCCGGACAGGAAGGTCTTGCCCAGCCCGGTGCCCCCGGACAGAAGCAGGTTCTTGTCCTGGAATTCGGGAAACTGGCGGGCGTATCCCTCGCAAACCGCCGTCACCCGGCGCATATTTTCCCGGGGGGACCGCCTGCCGTTCCAGGGGCGGTCGCTGTAAACGTCCAGCCGCAGGTGGTCGAAGTCCTGCTCCTCGGTGAGGTTGAGCAGGGCGGTGAGGGCCTTGATCTGCTCCTGGGCGCACAGCTCCCGCAGGCAGGCGCACATACGCCCGTCCTCTCCCCAGCCCCGGCCGCCGCACCGGGGGCAGACGGGGACGGCGTCCAGCGCGTCCGGGCCATAGCCCAGCTTTGCCAGCAGCCCGGTCCGCTCCGCCTGGAGGGCCTCGTTCCGGGCACGGATGGCGGCGATCTCCGGGCCGTCCGCCGCCACCGGCCTGCCCCCGGCGGCCAGCCGGGCCAGATCCGCCATGGTGCCCCGGAGGGCGGCGTCCAGCTGGCGCAGGCGGGGCTCCTTTGCGTACAGCTCCCGCTCCCGCTCAAAGCGGCGGTGTTCCGCGCTGTCCCGGCGGCGTTCCAGCCGGGCCAGGGCCTTTTGTACCACGGTTGGCTCATAGGACATGGGCTATCCCCTGCCTTTCTCCTGCTTCTCCCAAAATTCGTCCAGCCTGCTGTTGTTTTTGTCAATGCGCTCCTGGGTGGGCTGGACGTCCTGGGGCCGTCCCGGGGCGGGCCTTCCGGGGCGGGCCGGGGGCCTGTCCCCCGCCTCCACCTGCTGGGGCGTCCGGAACCCGGCGGCGTGCCAGGACTGCAAAATCTTATTGGCATAGGGCCAGTTCATGGCCCCCTTTTTGTAGACCGTGCGCTCGTAGGCCATGCGGATCAGCTCCACGCTGAGGCCCATATCCACCCACCCGGCGATGTACTCCCGCTCCCGGCCCACGGCGGGGCGGCGTTCCGCCACCCCCAGGCTGGACAGGATCTCCCACTCCCGCCCGTCCACCTGCTCCTCCCGGCGCAGGTAGTCCTCCGCCCGCTCCAGGGTGTCCACCCCCAGGCGTTTCCAGCGGAAGGCCTCCTTCTGGATCTGGGGCAGGCGGGGGCTGGCGGCGGGGTTGTTCTTCTGGCGGCGGTCCCGGCGGACGCACCAGCCCGCCAGCAGGAGGATCACCTCGGCGGGCAAGGCCAGGTAGTCGTACATGGTGTACAGGCACCGCAGGTCGCTGTCGGACAGCACCCGGCCCAGCAGGCCCTCCAGCTCCCGGCACAGGCCCCGGAAGCCCGGCTCCCGCTCCATGGCGGCGGCGATCTCGGCCCGGCCGTACTCCGGCGGGCGGCTGTCCTCCCGGGGGACGGGGGCGGAGACGCTGTCCCTGGGCTGGGCCAGCCCCAGGGCGGACAGGCGGGCCCAGGCGGGGGCCAGCCGTTCCTCCCCCCAGCGCAGGGCGGCGGCGGCCTGGGCCGGGTCCCCGCCCCGCTCCAGCAGGGCCAGGTAGAGCAGGGCCCCGTCCCCATCGCCGGACTCCACCAGCAGGCGGGCGGCCTGGGCGGACATGGACAGGATTTCATTGGGCAGCAGCAGCGCGGACACGGCGTTCCCTCCCTTCCGCGGCGGGTGATCCGCCCACAGGGGCGGTGAACTTCTATTCTACAGGAAAACCGAAAAAAAATCAACTGGCGCGTTGGGGCGCGCCCTCTTGACAAATAGGCGGCGAGGCACTATAATAGGGAGGTCGCCTGAGTTGGGCGGCGATTTGCGGATGTGCTGGAACTGGTAGACTGGCCAGCTTGAGGTGCTGGTGGCTTATGGCCGTACGGGTTCGAGTCCCGTCATCCGCACCAAGTTAACACGATGAAAATGCTATTTACCTCGCAAAGCCAGTGTTTTCAACGGTTTGACGGCCCTCGGATCAAAAAATCCGGGGGCCGTCAAAAACCTGCTAGTAAGACAATATGAAATGACTCCTCAATCTTGAAAAGCGTGGATTAGCCAGTCA
>CAJUCA010000032.1 GCA_910585265.1 uncultured Oscillospiraceae bacterium
GGGCAGTTACTACGCGGTGGAGATCGAGTGCCCGAAGGAATTCAAGCTGGACGCTACCCCCCACTATTTCACGGTGCGGGACGGCAAATCCACCACCCTCACCATTAAAAACAAGGCGTTCTCGGGGATTTTGATCCGAAAAACCGACAGTGTGACGGGGAAAGGGATCTATGGCGTTACCTTCCTGCTGTATGACAGCACCAACAAGCCCATCGGTCAATATACCTCGGACGACCGGGGGTACGTCTACATCGAGGGCCTGACGGAGGGCGGACGCTTTTACCTGCGGGAGCTGGAGAATGAGGGCTATGTGCCCGACAACCAGATGAAAACCGTCTACGTCAAGGCAGGCGAGACCACGCTGGTGGAGTGGAAGAACACCCCCATCACCGGGCAGATCCAGATTTTCAAAACCAGCGCGGACTACAACAGCATGAACGGCTGGCTCGCGGGAACCCCTATCCCCGGCACGGAGTTTGAGATCTACCACTACCGCACCGGGAATCTGGTGGACACTGTGCGCGCTGGGAAAAACGGTGTGGCCGTGTCCAAGCCCCTGCCCCTGGGCCGCTACAAAATCGTGGAATCCAAGGCAGCCGATTTTTACTGCCTGGACAAGACCCCCATTGAGGCGGAGCTGGAGCACGCAGGCCAGATCGTTAAAGTGAAGGTGACCAACAAGGCCCTGCTCACCAACGTGTCCATCAAAAAGACGGGCTACGCCGAGGTGATGCCGGGGCAGGACATCCGCTATACCTTCTCGGACATCGGCAACAACTCCACCACCGCGCTCACCTCCTTCTACTGGAAGGACACCCTGCCCACCCAGGCGGTGCGGCTGAGCCGGATCTTCACTGGCACCTACAACGCCCCCGGCAATTATAAGGTGGTGTACAAGACCAACCTGAGCAATGGGGAATACCGGACCATGTACGACAATTTGAGCACGGCGAAAAATCATGTGCTGGACGCCTCCCCCACGGCGTTGGGGCTGGCCTCCAACGAGTACGTCACCGAGTTCATGCTGGTATTCGGCGTGGTGCCCGCCAGCTTCCGCCAGGTGGAGGCCCCCAAGGTGGACTGCAAGGTGCTGCCCACGGTGAAGGGCGGCAGTACCTTCACCAACAACGCGGACGTGGGCGGCGTGTACAACGGCCAGTGGATCCAGGCGGTGACCCGCTGGACCACAAAGGTCTACGGCAAGCCCGCAAAGCCCACCCTGCCCACCACCGGCTACTGAGCACGCGGGAGTTCACCCGGGCCGCCCGCAAGGGCGGCCCGCGCCCCACTCTTTAATTGCCTTGAGTTCAGAAGCCGCGGGGGCCGCCCTGCCACAGACGGGCGGCCCCTGTTTTTCCGCACTCAAGCATGAAAAATACAGACAGGAGAAATGCGTCATGACCAAAGCTGAACTCACCGACAACCTCACCTTTGTGTCTGCCCTGCAAATGCTGGCGCGGCTCGTCCAGCAGGGGCTTCTCACCGCGGACGAGGAAAAACGCACCCGGCAGGAGCTGGAGCGGAGGCTCCGCCCAACCCTGTTTTTGTCCTGAAGCGCACACTGTAAACTGCACAATTACCGGCCCCGCTTCTCGTTGCTATTCCCAAATAGCTATATGGCCGGGGTTGTGGTATTGTTGTTGCTGGAAAGGAGGAAGCCCCATGGAGAACCAGGTAAAAGTGACCGTCATCAGCCCCGCCGCCCAGGAAAAGGCCAAGCTCCGGGTGGCCGCCTACGCCCGGGTCAGCAGCGACTCGGCGGACCAGCTCAACTCCTATCTGGCCCAGGTGGACTACTACACCCGCCATATCGGGGAGAACCCGGACTGGGAGCTGGCCGACGTCTACGCGGACGAGGGCATTTCCGGCCTGAGCACCCGGAAGCGGGACGAGTTCAACCGGATGATGGCGGACTGCCGGGCCGGAAAAATCGACCGCGTCCTGGTCAAGTCCGTCTCCCGGTTCGCCCGGAACGCCCAGGACACCCTGTACTTTATGCGGGAGCTGCTGCGGCTGGGCGTCACCATCCACTTCGAGAAGGAGAACGTGGACACCGGGAAGCTGACCTCCGAGCAGACCGCCGCCATCTACGCGGCCTTCGCCCAGATGGAGTCCACCGCCCACTCCGGCAATATGCGCGCCAGCGTCCGGATGCGGATGGAGAAGGGGATCTTCACCCCCTCCTCCATGCCCTACGGCTACCGGCTGAATGGGCTGGAGCCGGAAATCGTCCCCGAGGAGGCCCAGGTGGTGCGGCAGATCTTCGGGCTGGCACTCCGGGGCCAGGGCCACACAGAGATCACAAAATGGCTGAATGAATCGGGTGTTGAGCGGGGCCATGGCTGGGAGCGGTGGCACTGCTCAATGGTCAGCTACATCTTGTCCAACCGCTTCTATACCGGAGATTCGGACTGGCACAAGACCTGTGCCACGGACACCCTTCCCATCCGGCAGGTGAAAAACCGGGGCCAGAAGCCCAAATACTATGTGGAGGACGACCATCCCGGCATCATCAGCCGGGAGGCGTTCCAGCGTGCGCAGGAACAGATCGCGGCCCGGAAGGGACAATTCTACCGGGGTTCCGCACCGTCCGATTCTGTCTACGCTGGGCATATCTTCTGCGGGTGCTGCGGCTGCGCCTGCCGCAGGAAGGTGACCCGGGACGTTGTTTACTGGGTCTGTAACCGCCGCGACGACAGCAAAGACCTGTGCCCCATCCCCCAGATCCCGGAAGCAACCCTCACCGCCGCCGTCCTGCGGCTCCACAACAAGCTGCTCCTCCACGGTGCCGGGATTCTCCAGCCCCTGCTGGAGCAGCTCCGGGAGGTTCGGGAGCGGGAGCTGCGCTCCAACTCCAGGCTCTCCGACATCGACAAGGAAATCGCTCACATATCAGGGCAGAATCTGGCACTCTCCCGGCTGAAAAGCAAGGGGTGCATTGATTCTGCCCTTGCCTTATCCCAGGCGGACGGGCTGAGCCGGAAGCTCCGGGATCTGCGCCGCCTGCGCCGGAAGCTGCTGGAGACCGCCGGTGGGGACGAGCAGATCCGGGCCACCGAGGCCATGCTGGACTATCTGGAGGCCGCCCGGTGGCAGGACGAAGCTGACCCGGAATGGTTCGGAAGCCTGGTGGATCGGATCACGGTGGCGTCCGCAGAGGAAGTGACCTTCCAGCTCCCAAACGGGCTGGAGCTGGCAGAAAGGCTGGTGTAGCCATGGCATGGCAGAGAAAAATCCCCTTCGGCTATGAAATCCGGGGCGGGCAGCTCCGGCCCCACCCCCAGGAGGCGGACGCGGTGCGGCACATCTTCGGGCAGTATCTGGCCGGGGCCTCCCTCCTGGCCATCGCGGAGGGCATGACCGGGCGCGGCCCCCGGTACCACCAGCACACCCCGGAGTGGAACAAGCACATGGTGAAGCGGATCCTGGAAAACGCCAAGTACACCGGCTCGGATGGTTACCCCCCGCTGGTGTCCGGGGCGGACTTCGCCGCCGCCCGGGAGCAGCGGGGCGCACGCAATACCTATGCCCCCCTGCCTGCCGAGATCCGGCCCATCCAGGACAAGGCAGTGTGCGGCCTGTGCGGGGCGAGGCTGATCCGGGGCCACCGTACCCATGGCCGCGTCCACTGGAAATGCCAGAACGCGGACTGCGGACAGGGTATATCCATCAGCGATGAGGCCCTGGCGAAGCTGGTGGAGGGGCGGCTCCGGGAGCTGGCCCAGGCCCCGCACCTGATTACCGCACCTGAACCCCAGCGGGCCGCGCCCGGCCTGGACGCCATCCGGCTCCAGAACGAGCTGACCCAGGCCCTGAACCGGGGCGGGGAAAGCTCCCATTACATGAAGTCCCTGATCCTGGCCGCTGCCGCCCAGCGGTACAGCCAGATCCCGGACCCCACGCCAGCCCATAAGCTGGGACGGCTCCGGGCGCGGCTGGAGGAGGGCCCCGCGGATGGAGAAACCCTGTCCGCCCTGCTGGAGGCAGCGGTGAGGGCCGTCCGGCTCAGTCCCGGCGGCACCGTGAAGCTGGAGCTGGCCAGCGGCAGGAGCATCACAGAGGAAAAGGAGGAAAGCCCATGAGCATCCAGCGGAAAACCCCGCGGAAGGTTACCGTCACCCTGCCAGACCCCAAATATACCGAAAAGGATATCCGCAAACAGCACCTGCGGGTGGCCCCCTACTGCCGGGTGTCCACCGGCAACGAGGAGCAGCTCACCAGCTTTACGGCCCAGATGGAATACTACACCCAGCGCATTGCCGAAACCGAGGGCTGGACCATGGCGCGGATGTACGCGGACAAGGGCATCTCCGGCACCTCCGCCAAACGCCGCCCGGAGTTTCTGAAGATGATCCGGGACGCGGAACAGGGAAAGATCGACCTGGTGATTACCAAGTCCGTGTCCCGGTTCTGCCGCAACACCCTGGACGGGCTGGAGTACGTGCGGCGGCTGAAGCGGTGCGGGGTGGGGGTGTATTTCGAGAAGGACCACACCAACACCCTGACCATGGACAACGAGATGATCCTTACCTTTTTGATGAGCCAGGCCCAGTCCGAGAGCGAGTCCATGTCCACCAACATCAAGTGGGGCTTCCGCAAGCGGTTCCAGGACGGGGTGGTGTACTACCACTACGGCACCCTGCTGGGCTACCGCAGGGGGCCGGACGGCGGGCCGGAGATCGACCCGGAGGAAGCGGCTGTGGTGCGGAGGATCTTTGCCCGGTGCCTGATGGGCCAGAGCTTCCAGCAGATCTGCGACGGCCTGATGGCGGACGGCGTCCGGACGGCCCAGGGCGACGAGAAGTGGTACGGCAGCACGGTGAAAAGCATCCTGCAAAACGAAAAATACGTGGGGGACGCCGTTCTGCAAAAGACCTTCACCGAGGACCTGTTCGACCGCCGTCAGGTAAAAAACGAGGGCCAGCTCCCCAAATACTACGTCCACGACGCCCATCCGGCCATCATCGACCGGGCGGCGTTCCAGCTGGTGCAGGAGGAGCTGGCCCGGCGATCCAGCCTGCGGAAAACCTCGTCAAAGGCCAGGACGGAGCAGGGCAAGCACAGCGGGAAATATGTGCTGAGCGGGCTGCTGGTGTGTTCCGAATGCGGCAGCCCATACCGCAGGATCACCTATATGCCGGACGGCCAAAAGCGGTTCGTGTGGCGGTGCCTCAACCGCATTGAGCACGGCAAACGGATCTGCAAACACTCCGCCACGGTGGACGAGCAGGAGCTCCAGGCCGCCGTTACCGCCGCCCTGAACGGGATGCTCCGGCAGAGGGAGGCCAGGGACACGCTGGCGGACTGTGTGGCCTCCGCCCTGGCGGGGACAGGGGACGACAGCTCCCTGCCCAACCTGGAATCCCAGCTGTGGGCACTCCAGGGCAGGCAGATGGAGCTGCTCCAGCTGGCCATGGGGGACACGCGGAATACTGGATTTGACGAGGAGCTCATCCGGATCAACGCCGCCATAACGGAGCTGCTGACCCGCAAGACGAAGCTGGAGCGGGAGGGCGGCGCAGACCCGGTATATGATGGCCGGGTGCAGGCCATCACCGGCGTCCTGGAGCGGACGGACAGTGCCATCACAGAATTTGACGATGGCATCGTGTTCCAGATGATCAGCAGGGTGACGGTGCTGGACAAGGAGCGTGTGTCCGTCCGGTTCAAGGACGGCACGGAGATCGAGCAGGCTGTAGAATACAGGAAAAGGAGGGACACCGCATGAGTGTCTGGATCACAGGGGACTGCCACGGCGATTTTCATCGGTTCGCCGCAAAGAATTTTCCCCAGCAGAAGGGGATGGGCCGGGACGATTACATGATCATCTGCGGCGATCACGGCGGGGTGTGGGCCGGGGAGCGGGCGGACGGCTACAAGCTGGACTGGCTGGAGAACCGCCCGTTTACCACCCTGTTTGTGGATGGGAACCATGAGAACTTTGATCTGCTGAACGCCTACCCGGAGAAGGAGTGGCACGGGGGCCGGGTACACGAAATCCGCCCCCACGTCCTCCACCTGATGCGTGGGCAGATATTTGACATCGGCGGCTCCACCTGGTTTGCCATGGGTGGGGCCGCTTCCCACGATATCCAGGACGGCATCCTGGATCCCGCCCTGCCGGACTTCGAGCGGCGGTACTGGGTGCTGCGGCGGATGAACGCCCGGTTCCGGGTGCTGGGGTACTCCTGGTGGCCTGAAGAAATGCCCAGCGGGGCGGAATACGCGGAGGCCGAGGCCAATCTGGAACGGGTGGGCTGGCGGGTGGATCATATCCTCACCCACTGTGCCCCCACCGGCATCCTGCCGCGGATCGACCGGGGCTACCGCCCGGACGCGCTCACCGATTTTCTGGAGACGGTGCGCCAGCGGTGCCGGTTTTCCGCCTGGTACCTGGGGCACTACCACCGGGAGATGGCGCTGGAACAGAAGTATTTCCCCCGGTGGGAGCGGATATCGGAGATCGGATAAATGGAAGAACCCCGGCTTCCCATAGACAGAAGAAGGGCCGGGACGCTGCCGTCCCGGCCCTCTGAGGATGGAGGATAGAATGAAAAAGAAAGAATGTCTCTTGCAAGTGTTATGATAGCGGCATGATATTACAGAACTTCGTGTGGAGATGTTGCAAAAGTATTAAACTTCATTCCGCTTTCTCCGCCGCGAGTTCGTCCAGTGCAAGCTGGACGGCACATCTTTTCGCGCTTGCTGACCCGAAATAACGCACCGGGATACCGTTCTTCCGGGCGGCATCAATAATGCGGCAGTAGTATTTGTGGGACATGGCGTTGACCTGGAGCCACACCACGTCCGCCCCGCGGACAACATTCAGATCCGCCAGCTCCTCCCGGTCATAAAACCGGGCCCCGGGCAGCATGGGCTTGATCAACTTGCGCCAGCTGTCGTGACCGCCATACACGGCCACCCGCCGCTTCACCTGCCAGGGCAGAGCCACCGGCGGCCCGCTTTCTTCGGCATCCGCATCTTCCCCGGAGCGCAGGCGGTAGAGCGTCTCACGGAGCTGGGCCAGTTCCCCGCGCTCTGCATCGCCCCTTTGTTCTGTCTCCCGGAGCTGTTCCCGCAGGCGGCCCGCCGCCCGTTCCGCGTCGTGGAGCGCGCCCCTCAGCTCCTTCACCTTCCGGGCCAGCGTTTCGGCCCGTGCGCCGGGATCTTCATCGGGATCTGAGGCTGGTGGGATCTCCTCCGCCTGCGCTGGCGGATCGTTCCCGTCATCACCCTCAAAACCGGCCCAGTCCACCGGCTTCCAGCCATGCTCCCCGGCATCGGTGTAGTAGGCGAACATGGCCCCGTAAGCCAGCTCACGGGCCCGCTGCGCCCCAATGCCGTGGCCGGTAAACCAGCGGACAAGCTCCCCTGACAACTGCTGATCCCGGGGCGGTATCACCCCGGTGGCGATGTAAAATAACTGCGCCTCAGAAACCAGCCAGTCCGGGGTATCGTCCCCGTCCGGTTCATCTTCGGAAAACATATGATATTCATGCCGCAGACGGTAGTCCGGCCCACCCGGCTCGAACAGGCCGGCTCTGGCGTCAAAATCGTCCTGTGTCCAAGGCAGGTGCCGCTCGGCGCAGATCATCACGATGGCGGTCAGGCAGTTTAAATTCGCCAGCGCGTCCTTTTCCCGCTCCAGCAGCAGATAGGCGGCGCACAGGGCGTAGGGGTCATCCGTACCGTAGCCAGACAGCAGTTCCGCCGCCTTCCGGGAACCCAGCTCCGCCTGAACCTCCGCCACCGGGCGGCAGATCAGTTCTGGCCCCATGAGCAGGGCTATCGTTTCCGGGTTCTCGGATGGCGGGAGGTCATCCATCTGCAAAAAGTCCCGGTCGGGCAGGGTTTCACCCCAGAAGGACGGCGGCTCCGAAACCGTGGGCTGCAGACGATCATAGACCTCCAAGGCCCGTTCCACGTAGTCCAGAAACGCCGCTTTGAACCGCTGACGGAGTCCCGCGGCGGCATCATCGTCCAGCAGCTCCAGCAGGGCACGGAATTCTCTGCGGTATGCCCCATCCCTGCCGCGCAGCAGCATCAGAGTGCGCAGCAGGACATCACGGGAATGTTCCAAATCCTCCGAAAAAGGAATATCGTATTCTAACAGCTCGTCCGGCTCCGGGGGCAGAAGGGACAGATACTCCTCCTCGCTGCCGCAGTGCAGCTCCCAATAATCCAGCAACCACAGCGCGGCACCCAGCAGGAAGTCCGCGCTCCTCGCCACCCGTTCTGATATGGGGGCGGGAACCGCCGTTGCGGCGGACACCACCTTGATCACGGCCTCCCGCCCGTACCGGTCACTGTACCGCTCACACAGGGCCGAAGCCACCGCCTCAGCGGCACCCTGGTGGATCCGCGCGGCGGCAGGACTCACCCAGCCGGAACCAAGCTCCGTGCCGCTGCGGAACTGGCGGAAGATGGAGAATTCCTCGGCAAATGCTTCCCGCTCCAATCCGCTGAGGGGCTGGGAGCGGATCGGTTCCCCCGCCAGCCTCCACATTTTGCGGGGCGCGGCCTTTTTCTTTGCGCACATGGCTGTCACCGCCTTTTCTCTGAGTGCAGTATACCATGACCAGGGGCGGCTGACAAATACAATTTTAAAGGATTTGAACACCGCCGATTCTAATAATATCAATCAGCCCGCAAAAGCCTTCTCGACTTGGAGGGGCATCTGTGCTATACTGAGAAAAAATGACGGAGCGTGTTTGCGATGACAAGAATCCTGTTTGTGTGCCACGGCAATATCTGCCGCAGCCCCATGGCTGAATTCGTGATGAAGGATTTGGTGCGGAAGGCCGGACTGGAAGCCCAATTCCACATCGAGTCCGCCGCCACCAGCACGGAGGAGATCGGGAACCCGGTCTATCCCCCGGCCAGGCGGAAGCTGGCGGAGCACGGCATCGACTGCGCGGGCAAGACGGCCCGGCAGCTCGCCAACGCCGACTATGACCAGTTCGACCTGCTGATCGGAATGGATCAGGCCAACCTGCGGAATATGCACCGCATCTGCGGCGGCGATTTCGCGGGAAAGCTGCACCTGCTGATGGATTACACCGACCGTCCCGGCGATGTGGCCGATCCCTGGTATACGGGTGACTTTGAAACCACCTGGAGGGATGTGCTGGCGGGGTGCGAGGACCTGCTGCGGGCGGTAACAGAGGAACGGCTTTGATGCTTTTCAAACGAAAAAAGCAAACGCCTCCGCTCTATGACAAAGCCGGGCAGGTTCCTGTCATCCGCTCCAGCATTTGCACCGGGGAGCAGGTGGCGGGGTTCAAGGATCCTGTCAGCGGGAAATTCCATGAGCTGATGCTGATCCGTGACCGGGATGATCTGTCGGAGTTCCTCTCCCAGTACCAGATCGATGAGGGCGATATCCAACGGGAGTGGTAGCGGAGAGCGGGGGGGTATTGGGGGCAACTGTCAAGAAATACTGGACAGTTCAAATTGAGGGAACCCGGAAGATTTCCCTCAATTAGAATCATAGTTCCTGAAAGACTTTGACTGACCATGCAAGGGGTGAGCGTATGACCATCTGGGAGCGGCTGGATCAAATGAATCTGTCCCGGTATCAGCTTGCGCAGGCCTGCGGCCTGTCCTGGGCGGAGGTGTCTGACCTCTGCACGGGAAAGCAGCCCCTTTCCCAATGCGGGGATGAGACGCTGGAGAAGCTGGCCCAGGCGATGGGGCTTTCCAGACAGGCCATGCTGGAGCTGGAAACCGGCCCGCGTGAGTTGGCCTTGGATCCTGAAAGCGGCCTGCCCAGGTTCTTGCGGCAGTCTATCGACAGCCTGCTCCAAGGGGAATTAGAGCAGGTGAGCTATCTGGACTGCCTGTACGATGACCTGTACGGCTCCATCAACGCGGCGCAGTGGGGCGGAGAGATCACCAGGGAGCAGGCGGATTATTTGCGGAAAAAGTATCTGTTCAGTGGAGATGAGGAGGACATATGATAGATTTTACCCACTGTGAGGTAAACAAGTTCCGCGCTTATGGCGGGGCAAACGGGAATAAAATCAACGTCCGCTACCAGGGCGAGGGGTATATGCTGAAATTTCCCCCTGCTCCCACCCGGAGTAAAACCATCAGCTACACCAACAGCTGTATCAGCGAATACCTGTGCTGCCATATTTTCGAGCTGCTTGGGATCAGGGCGCAGGAAACCCTTTTAGGAACCTATACGGATCAGCGGGGCTGTGAAAAGGTGGTGGTGGCCTGTAAGGATTTTACCGAAGGGGGAAAGCGGCTGATCGAGTTTGCCCAGTTGAAAAATACCTGTATCAACAGTTCCCAGAACGGTTATGGGACAGAGCTGGCTTCTATCCTCCAAGCAATGGAGGAGCAGACGCTCATCCCGGCAGACCAGCTGAAGGCCCATTTCTGGGATGTATTTATTGTGGACGCGCTGCTGGGGAACTTTGACCGTCACAATGGGAACTGGGGTATTCTGGTGGATGAGGAACGGCAAACGGCGGAAATTGCCCCGGTTTATGACTGCGGCTCCTGCCTGTACCCGCAGTTGGGGGCGCAGGAAATGGAGGCCGTTTTGAATGACGAGTCCGAGATCAACAGGCGCATTCATGAATACCCCACTTCCGCGATCATGGATGGAGGGGCGAAGATCTCCTATCCCCGCTTCATCGCCTCGCTCCAGAATGAGGACTGTAATCAGGCGTTGGAGCGGATCTCCGCGAGGATCGATATGGCGCGGATTGAAACGCTCATTCAGCAGACTCCGGGACTGCTGCCGATACAGCGGGATTTTTATAGGATCATGATCCGGGCGCGGAAGGAGCAGGTTCTGGACTGCGGGATGGAGCAGCTTCTGCGGGCAAGGGAGCAGCGGCCTGATGGGCCGGTTGAACAGGGCATGACGCTGTTTTAAGGGGGAGCCTTCCTGGTTCCAAATACCCGCCTATGGTCGCGGTGCCTCAAGTGTAAATGGAACCGGATCCGGCAATACTTCCAACATGATCAGAAAGGCGGTGGGGATCGTGGATCACCCCAGCTTCCATACCAGTGTCGTGACCGGCCCGGCCCTGCTTGCCCTGTCTGAAAATATCCGGGGGTGGCGGAGGCGGGACTGTTTCTCCCAGCTGACAGATTACCTTTACGGCCCGGCGTGTGACCGGGTATGCCTGCTGTACGGCCTGCGGCGGACGGGCAAAACCACCCTGCTGCGTCAGGCGGTGCTGGATATGGCACCGGAGGACGCGGCCCGGACCGCTTACATCAAGGCCACGGCGGCGGACACCATGGCGGCTCTGAACCGGGACATGGAGCGGCTGCGCTCCCTGGGCTTCCGCTATGTCCTGCTGGACGAGGTGACGCTGATCCGGGACTTTATCGACTCTGCCGCCCTGCTGTCCGACGTCTATGCCGCCCAGGGCATGAAGATCGTCCTGTCCGGCACGGATTCCCTGGGCTTTTGGTTCGCGCTCCATCAGGAGCTGTATGACCGGGCCCGGGCCATCCACACCACCTTTATCCCCTACCGGGAACACAGCCGTCTGCTGGGCATCAGCGGGATTGACGAGTACATCCGCTATGGCGGCACCCTCCGGGCCGGAGAACTGGCCTTTGAGGACGCCGGGGTCAATGCGGAGGACGCCTCCTTCCGGGACGACGAGTCCACCCGGAGGTACATCGACACCGCCATCTGCAAAAACATCCAGCACGCCCTGGCCTGCTGTGAGGACGGCGGGCATTTCCGCCACCTCCGCCCGCTGTATGAGGCGGGGGAGCTGACCGGGGCCATTAACCGCATCATTGAGGACATGAACCACGCCTTCCTGGTCTCTGTGCTGACCCGGGATTTCCTGTCCCACGATCTGGGACTGGCGGCGCGGAACCTGCGTCAGGAGCGCGACCCGGCAAAGCGGACCAGCGTCCTGGACGAGATTGACACCGGCACCGTGACACGGCGGCTTATGGACATCCTGGATATCCGGAACCAGCGGGAGCAGGCCGTAGCCGTCACGGAGGCCCATGTGGCGGAGATCAAGGAGTACCTGCGCGCCCTGGAGCTGATTGTGGACTGCCCCATCGAAACCACCCAGCCAGGATCGGAGCCGCTGGAGCATATCCTGTTTACCCAGCCCGGTATGCGGTACTGCCAGGCCCAGGCCCTTGTCCACTCGCTGATGAGGGATGAGCTGTTCCAAACCCTGAGCGAACGGGACAAGGATATGGTCACAGGCCGTATCCTGGAGGAGGTTCGGGGCCGGATGCTGGAGGACATTGTTCTGTTGGAAACCGCAAAGACGCTGGACAGCCGCAGATATAAGGTGTGCAAGCTGCAATTCGCGGCCGGGGAGTTTGATATGCTGATCTATGACCGGGCGGAAAACCGCTGCGCGGCCTTCGAGATCAAGCACAGCAGGCAGGCGGTTCCCGCCCAGGCCCGGCACCTGCGGGATGAGGAAAAACAGGCCCTCACCCAGCGGCGGTTCGGGGAGTTGGCGGGGCGGTATGTGCTCTATCTCGGGGAGGACGTGGACGCGGAGGACGGGATCCGCTACCGCGGCGCGGAGAAGTTCTTGAATGTCCTGCCGGAATTTACGCTGACGGCGGGGATGATGGAGGAAACCGGTCCAGCGCAAGCGGGCGGGCAGGGATTTCATCTGACCATGTAGGAGGATCCGGGTTGTGAAAAACCGCGTTTATATTGCCTGTGATCTCAAAAGTTTTTACGCCTCGGTGGAATGTATTGAGCGCGATCTTGACCCCCTGGCCACCAATCTGGTGGTAGCGGACAAAAGCCGGACGGACAAAACCATCTGTCTGGCGGTCACGCCCTCCCTGAAAGCCTACGGCATCTCCGGGAGGGCGCGTCTGTTTGAGGTGGTGCAGAAGGTGGCGGAGGTGAACGCCCAACGGCAGCAGAAGGCCCCAGGGCGGCAGCTCACCGGCTCCTCCTGGCACGACCCGGACGTGAAAGAACACCCGGAGCTGGCCCTGGACTACCTGGTGGCCCCACCGAGAATGGCCCATTATATTGAGTGGAGCACGAGGATTTACAATGTCTATTTGAAGTATGTGGCCCCCAGTGATATTCACGTCTACTCCATAGACGAGGTGCTGATAGACGTGACCAACTACCTGCCCACCTATGGGCTCACTCCCCGGGAGCTGGCCCGGAAGATCGTCCTGGACGTGCTGGATACCACCGGCATCACCGCTACGGCGGGCATTGGCACCAACCTCTATCTGGCAAAGGTGGCCATGGACATTTGGGCCAAGCACATCCAGCCGGATGAGAAGGGGGTGCGGATCGCTGAGATGGATGAGATGAGTTACCGTCAGCGGCTGTGGGATCACCGCCCCCTTACCGACTTCTGGCGGGTGGGCAGGGGCTACGCCAAAAAACTGGAGGCTCAGGGCCTCTGCACGATGGGGGATATCGCCCGGTGCTCCATCGGCAAGCCCACGGATTACTACAACGAGGAGCTTCTCTACAGAATGTTCGGTGTGAACGCGGAAATCTTGGTGGATCATGCCTGGGGATATGAGCCGACCACAATGGCGGACATCAAGGCGTACAAGCCCGAGGCCAAAAGCATCGGTTCCGGTCAGGTGCTCACCGCGCCCTACACCTTCGGCAAGGCCCGGATGGTGGCCTGGGAGATGGCCGACCAGCTTGCCTTGGATCTGGTGGCACAACGCTTTGTGACGAACCAGCTCACCCTCACCGTGGGCTATGACATTGACAATCTGCGGGATCCGAAGCGGCGTAAGCAGTACCACGGCGAGGTCAAGACAGACCGCTATGGGCGGCAGATCCCCAAGCACGCTCACGGCACTGCCAACCTGGAGGAGTATACCGCATCCTCTAAACGGATCACGGCGGCAATCCTGGAGCTGTATGACCGCATCGTGGACGAAAAACTGCTGATCCGGCGGATGTACCTCACCGCGAACCGGGTGACTGCTGAAGCTGACGTTCCCGCTGAACCCGCTATGGAGCAGATGGATCTGTTTGCCGACCCGGTACAGAAGGAGAGCGAGGCGGCGGAATTGGCCCGGGAGCGAAAGCTCCAGGAGGCCATGCTGGGCATCAAGAGCAAATATGGCAAGAACGCCATTTTGAAGGGGACGAACCTGCTGGATGGTGCTACCGCCGCCGAGCGCAACGACAAGATTGGAGGGCACCGCGCCTGATGGGATCCTATGACGATATCATTCATCTGCCCCACCCCAACTCCGCCAAGCATCCCCGTATGCCCATGAGCGACCGGGCTGCTCAATTCAGTCCCTTCGCGGCCCTCACAGGCCACGGGGCTGCTATTGAGGAAACGGCCCGGCTCACAGACCGAAGGATAGAGTTGACGGAGGAGGAAAAGACCGTTCTGGACGAAAAACTCCGCCTGCTGCTGGAAACGGGCGGGGAGGGCATGATCACTTATTTTCTTCCCGATGAGCGGAAGGACGGCGGGGCCTACGTCACCAAACTTGGAACCATCAAAAAAATTGACCCGCTGGAAGGGCGGGTCATCCTCACAGATCGGACAGCCATCCCCATTAAGGATATTCTGGAAATCGAGATCCGAACGATTCTGGGATCTGGTATGTAGTTCATTCTTTAATTCAGTGACATAAAGCGGAATAATTGCTTGCTTTTTCTCCCAATAGCATATATAATTCAGTTATGACCTGGTTCTACCAATTACAAATGATGTAGAGGTGTTAGCCATGGACAAGGATAAAGCGACCGCCGTGACCGTGGAGCCGGAGGTAAAAAAGAAAGCTGGCAGGAAGCCTTTTACTGCGGAGGAAAAGGCAGCCGCAGCAAAGGCCCGCGCCGAGAGCAAGGCCAAGGCGGACAATCTCAAACCCACAGTTGTCGTGCAGTTTCGGGATAGCGAAGTGGATCTGGACGCGCTGGTGGAGGCGGCGAAAGCCGATTTCCATCAGGCAAAAAAGCGCACACTCATCACCGGCCTGAAGCTGTATGTAAAGCCGGAGGAGCGCACAGCCTATTACGTGGTAAACGAGAAGTATACCGGAAGCGTGGCGTATTGACATCCTGTGACGGGGAATATGCTTCCGGCTTAGGTTTGCAGTGGCCCTATTTGTGCTGGGGTTTACGAAACGCTTGAATTAGGGTAGGAGTATTGAACAGTTAAGTTGGACTGTCCAATATTTCTACCCTTATTTCATCTCGAAAAGCCTGATATATCAGACTTTTTTGCCTTTGCGCTGCAACTGCAAAATTGGACAGCCTGAGTCCAAAAACCAGAGATCCTGAGACGAAAACGCGAAAATGACCAGTTTTGAACCCCCTTGTCTGAATTGTCCCGAAGCCTATTTCTGGCTCTCATGAATGGCTTCGAACTGGGCTGGCGTTTTATAGTTGAGCGTGCTGTGCGGCCTTTGAATGTTATAGAATTCGACATAGTCATCCACACTTTTTACGAATTGACGCTCGGATCCGTACTGTGTACGATAGATCTCCTCTCGCTTCATGGATGCAAAGAAGGACTCCATAACAGCGTTGTCATGAGGCTGTCTGGATCTGGAAAAAGATTGGACGACCTTGTTCATCCGAAGCAGCTTACGAAACGCTTTTGACGTATACTGCGCCCCTTGGTCACTGTGAAATACCAGAGACTGAGGGGCGTTCCTGCGCTGGAATGCCTGCCTGAACGTCGAGGTGATCAGGTAGGTGCTGTTCTTGGGGGACACCCTGTGCGCCACAACCTTGCGGGAAAAAAGATCGAGGATCACGCAGATATAAAGATAGTTCTGGTTGATTTTGAAACAGGTCACGTCACTGACCCAAATGCGATTAGGCGCGTCCGCTTGAAACTGCCTCTGAAGGATATTCTGCTTTTGAGACAGCCGTTCTCGTTTCTGATGATCCCGTTTAGAGTAGAGTGTGACGTTTTGCAGTCCCATTTCACGCATCAGCTCTGCGGCATATTTAGGAGAAATGCGAATTCCCTGTTCGGATAGAACCGCAGCAATTTTATTCGCGCCAAACCGCTGATGGCTTTCATCAAAGGCGGCCCTGACGTGTTCCTTCATTTCAGCCCTGCGTTTGTCATAAGCAGTTACTTCTTTCCGTCGGAAGATATGGTTATAGAAGGTTCCGCGAGAGACGCACAAAGCTTCACAGAGCGCGTGCACGCTGTATTGGCCATATAATTTGGCAAGTTCCTGCAGTTTTTCCTGAAGAGGTGAGGACACAGTACAGCCTACCTTTTGCAGGATCTCCAATTTTTGTTCCAGCTTTTGATTTTTCTGTTTTAGCTTGATGAATTCCTGCTGGCTGACCACGTGACCTGAATCTGTTGTAGTCGTTGTGTAAGGTTTGATCCAAGTGTAGAACGTGCTTCTCGCAATGCCAGTATCAGCGCAAATTTCCGCGGCCGCTTCTCCTGCATGATAACGGGCTACCAATGCCCGTTTTTCTTCTGTGCTCAGACGCCTCATGCGACTCCTCCTGTTACAAAGAATTCTCTGAAGATTATACAGCAAAGCCGAGCGAGCAGCAATTGGGACTATCATTGTCGGAGCTTGTCTGATATAATATCTTTGATCGTCAAGAAAGCGGCATCATAAAATTCGTTCAATTTCTGAAAAGATAAGAAAAGGGGGTTAATGCCAGATGAAAGTTTACAGAGGCTCAATCATCACTTGCGACGAGAAAAATACAGTGGCCAGCTATCTGGCGGAGGATCAGGGACGCATCATCTACATTGGGGATACCCTTCCGGAGTGTTACGGCGAAGCCCAGGTAACGGAACTTGGGCGGCGGGCACTGCTGCCCTCCTTCGCGGACACCCATATCCATTTTGCAAGTTTCTCCGTTTTTCACGCCGGCCTCAACGTGATGAACGCTGGCAGCAACCAGGAGATCACGGAGATGCTCCGCGCCCATGCCGCCCGATCTAAGGAAAAGATTATTATGGGCTTCGGTGCCTCCCCCTATTCAGTCTCCGATAGAAAGCTGATCTCTCGCTCCCAGTTGGACATTGCCTGTCCCGACCGGCCGGTGTTCCTGATCAAATACGATGGACATACCTGCGTCATCAACACCAAACTGCTGGAGCGGGTAAAGAAGAAAATTTCCAATCTGCGGGGCTATCATGAGCAGACTGGCGAGATGAACCAGGAGGCTTTTTTTGCCGTCTCCGACTACGTGACCAATTCTGTCCCCGTGATAAAGCTGATTCAAAGTATGCAGCGGGCGGCGGATTATATGGCAGGAAAGGGCATCGGCATGATCCATTCCGTCAGCGGAGTGGGTTTCCCCTTGGATCTGGACATGGATCTGGAGCGGTGGTTTGCCTCCGGCCTGAACAACGGGATGCAGATGCGGGTATACGTGCAGTCCCTGGATGTCAATAAGGCGGTGAAACGGAAGCTGCCACGGATTGGCGGCTGCTTTGAAACGGCACTGGACGGCTGCTTCGGCTCCATGGATGCGGCGATGCTGGAACCCTATGAGGGGACAGACAGCCGGGGCGTGCTCTATTACCCGGATGAACGGATCATCGAATTTTGCAAAAAAGCCAACCGCCTCGGCCTTCAGATCGAGGTTCATGCCATCGGTGACGAAGCCTTCCGTCAGGCCACAACAGCGATGAAGGCTGCGCTGGACGATTACCCCAGAAAAGATCACCGCCATACCATCATCCACGCCTGTCTGCCCACAGACGAAGGGCTGGCCATTTGCCGGGATTACCACATCCACTTGGCGGTTCAAAGTGCCTTTATCAATTGGCCCCAGGAGCCGGACGAGTATCTGGAACAGATCCTGGGCACGGCTCGCAGCCAGCACCTCAACCCCCTGCGCCGGATGCAGGACATGGGGCTGGTGCTCAGTGCCGGATCTGATGCCTCCTGTACCGACCCAGACCCCATCCAGTGGATTTACAAAGCGTGCAATCACAGTGTGCCGGAGCAGTCTCTGACCGTCTATGAAGCCCTCCGGATGTGCACCTACAACGGGTACTGCCAGAGCTTCGATGAGAAGGAGCGGGGCAGCCTGGAGATCGGAAAGGCGGCGGATATGGTTGTACTGTCGGAAAGTCCCTATGCGTTACCGGTGGATCAGCTGGATCGGCTGAAGGTAGAGCAGCTGCTCCTGGCTGGGCAGCCCTATCAAAAACTGAACGGCGGAGCGGTGAAGCACATTCTGCGGGGCATGAGGACAAAATCAGTCTAAAAGCGGTGTAGTAGTGCCGATGAAGTGTTGGAGTACATCATTGCCAAGGTAATAGATGTAACCAGCCGCGTCATTTGAGGATCTCTATATCGTGTTTTACGAAAACCGGTATGCCAAATCTCTGACTCGGTTGTGCCGTTGCTCTTTCCGAAAATAGTAGTTTTGTAGTGGTAAGCCATGTTGAAAGCTACATTTTGTCCTTGCTTTAGGGCAGAATGTAGCTTTCCTATTATAAACCCTCCATGATATACTGAAGTCCAGTATTGTCATGGAGGGTTTGCTATGTCTCAAAAAATAACAAAGAGCCCACAAGCAAGGAAATATATCCTAATCGAAAATCAGCGGCTCCGAGTTGCGGCCTACTGCCGGGTCAGCACCCGCCATGAGGAACAGTGCCACAGTCTGGAGGCACAAATCGCCTACTACACAGATTACATCAAACGCAACCCAAACTGGAAGTTTGTTGCAGTGTATTCGGATATTGCATCCGGCATCCGTGCAGCAAACCGCCCTGGTTACAAGCAGCTTTTGAAAGACTGCGCAAAAGGAAAAATAGACTTGATTTTGGTAAAGTCTCTCAGCCGGTTTGGACGGGACGCGTTGGAAACAATCCGGCAGGTCAGAAAACTCAAAAGGATGAACATCGGAATTTACATTGAAACAGGAGGACTGAACACTTTGGATATTAGCGACAGCATAATCGATCAGCTCGCGGTGCTGAATCAGGCCGAGAGCCATTTCCGCAGTGAGAACATTAAGTTTGGCATCCGCCACCGCATGAGGAGCGGGAAAGCCATGCTGAACCACACGCAGTTTCTGGGCTATACCAAAGGTCCGGATGGTGTCCTGCAAATCGTGCCAGAGGAAGCTGAGATTGTGCGCAAAATCTTTGATCTCTATGTCCAAGGTAACGGGGTGCGCAAAATCAAGCGGTATCTGGAGAAGCATGGGATCAAAACGGTAACAGGCAAATCAGAGTGGAGTACCTCGACGATTGACCGAATGTTGAGTAATGAAAAGTACATTGGCGAGGTGCGGATGCAGAAGACTTTCACTGCCGATTTCTTGACCGGCAGGCGGGAAAAGAACATAGGGCAGTTAGACTCATATCTGGTAGAGAATGCCCACGAACCAATCATCGGCAGGGAGATATTTGAACTGGTACAACGGATGAAGAGAAACATCAAAAGCAAGCAAATGAGTTGATGATTTTGGAAAGTTGGGTGTTTGACCATTCTATTGGGGCAACGCCTGCACCTGGATTATCCGCAACAACAAGAAACGATTTGGGATATTTGCCGCACGCGCTTGTAGAAGCGAGTCGAATGCGCTATAATATGGAAAACAGCCGATGTGGGGTGGACACCATATGGGACAGATATACTTCAGAGAACTGGGAAACGAGCTGAAAAACCATGGGATACAATGGGATGTACCATCCTGCTGTGATCAAAGCATCAGCAATTACTCTATGCTGCGGGTGCAAATGCGCGGCAGAATTTTGGCCAACTCCCAGGGCGTGTGGATCGAGGGAACAGAGCATGATGAGAAATGCCACGATCTTCTGAAACTGGCCAGAAAAGAAAACTATTCCCTTGTTCTGTTTCCGGAATACTGTATTTCCGACACCCTTCTCAAGAGGCTTGCTGAAAACCAACAGCTGTGGCCTGAAAACAAAAAGCTCTGGGTGCTTCCGTGTCAGGGCATCCAAAATGAGAAATTCACCCGCTTGTGCAACGAGTGTGGCGACCTGCCCAATGTTTTTCTGCTGGATACAGCTTTACAGGAGCGATACGTCACGAAAAACAAATTTGTCACTTCGGTATTTTATTGCTTCCGTGCCTATCGGGATGAGCAGCCGGTTTTGTGTCTGGTTCCTCAGCTGAAGACCCAGCCCATGGGCGACAGGGAATATCTTTGTGAGACAGCCGGCATGACTACTGGTAACATCATTTTTACCCTGAACAATCGTCTGCTCACTCTGCTTTGCGCCGATTCCATGAACAATGAGCTGACCTGGCAGTTAATCCAGGAGCAAGGTTTGACGGAGCAAGGGCCTGTTATCTTACATCCTCAGCTGAATCCCGCGCCAAAGGATCCTGTGTTTTCCAGAATCCGGAGGGAACTATTCGAACACGGCCAGCCAGGCATCTATCTCACTTGCAACTGGGCGGAGGACACTGTGGTTTATGCTCCGCCGCTGGAGCAGGAAAAGATACGCATCCGGGAGTCATGGTCCTGCATTTATCACAAACATACCGATGATATTGAGCAGAAATGGAAGGACAAAAGGGAGCTCCGGCAGGAAAATGAGCGACACGGGCTGTTTGGCGCACTGATGAAGGTGCAGCGTACCGAGGTGTGGTTCAGCCCCTGCTATGAACAGGTTCTAGAACTGCATATGCCAAACCTCGCGTCACGCTCCTTCGCAAAAATGCTGCCCCCAGACATATACGCCAAGCAGCAGTTCATCTATGGCGAGCAGGAAGAAGGGTGGCAGGCGGTCGATCAGCTTTTAACATCGCTTCAGGAGCGGATTGATGAGGTCTGTTCAGAAGATGACAGCCTTTTGCGCTACAGCAGAGAAGTGCCAGATGCGTTTCGCTTCCCGCTGGATGCGCGGCGGAAGTATGATGTAGATCAGTTTTTTGCGCTGGCCCTTGCCGGTGTCCCCCATAACGTCCTTGAAATTGGATCGGATGAGCAGCTTGTGGCGTGGACACAGCTACTGAACGAGACTGAACTGGACACCGCTGCAGAAGCTCTGGCCAGCCTGTGGGGATTAATCAATGTCTTGTTGGAAAACGGATCCAAGGCCCTTCCACCCCAGTGTTGGTCGATGAAAGAGCGTCCAGAATTTTGCTACCGGGCGGGCGAAAAGAGAAAGCCCAGCATCAACTTCAAAGCCAATAACCTGGAGGTAATCGTTGCGTTCGCGTCAGAAGCAAGAAACGCGCAAAAGCATCTAAAGTTTTTACAGAGAACCGAATGCACTGACGACGAAGATCTGACTCGTCAGTATGTTCGCGTTTTTTACGACGACCCGCCGACAGGATCCGTGAGATGTCTGCCCAAGCTGACAACCGATATTACGCAGGGCAGCGCTGTGCATAAAGAGGGGGATATCACAAATGGAGGAATGGAACCAGATTGTTGAGAAGATATGCTCAGCCGGTCTCAGGCCACTTTCTTCTGAGATTAAGCTGTCGCAAGACATCCCGTATCTCTGGGCCGATTACGTATATGCACCATCTGGGCAGCGCTTCGCGAAATACCTGTTCACCTATATCACCGCAGAACAGTGGCGGCGGTGGCCGCAATGGGATGACGACTTTGTCAGGGAGGTCATTGAGCCCGTCTACTTCCAGCAGATTGACGACACCAGTTGGAATATCTATTGGATCAGCGTGATGCCGGAACACCAGCTTCATGAGATGGATATTCAGCAGCGGATCACCTTCTCCAGCAACACCGAGTACACGCGCAATCTCATCGTGCCAATGGAGCATTTGTCCGATGCGATCCCTGTAGGCCACATCAAGGCGAGAGATGGGGGCGAGGAGCTGCGGGATCCGGCGGATGACTGGCTTCAACAGCTGGAACCTGAGGCGCTTGAGTTCTGCCTGCGGGAGTTTTCTCAAAAGGCATTCGACAGCTACCTGGGCGGAGAGATGCGGCAACGGGATACACCAAGAAAACCGCCCGATACTGCGCCGGGGAGACAGCTGAACGCACTGGAATCCATCCGGATTCCTCAAGAATTCCGGCCGCATTACTATCCAAAGGAATGGATCATTCCATTCCGCGCCGTCAACCTGTTGTATGGATCCAACGGAAGCGGCAAAACCTCCCTGCTCTCTGCCATTGAGCTTGCCATGACTGGCGAGGTACGGGGACTTTCCCCCGGGGCTGGCGGCAGCTACCCAACGCCAGCAGACGTCATACTGACCATTGCCACAGACGCCGGAAACAATATGGTACGGCCTCCTCGGGAGGCAAAGGAAAAAAAGCTACTGGAACAGCAATGGTATCGGGACCGAAGCACAAAACGGATTGCACCCCAACTGAAAAATCTGTTTCATCAGTTCAATTACCTGTCTGTGGAGGAGACCTTCCTATTCACCAACCAGCAACCCAATTTGTCCAACATCTTCTCCAAAATTCTCTTTGGGCCAGAAACCAGCGATATGTGGCGCAATCATGAGCGTTACCTTGATGAATGCGGCAAAACCCTGACAAATCTGGATTCTTTCCTGGCGCAGCTGACAAGATTGGACAGGGAGTTACCCAGCGTTTCCCCCGCAAATGAAACTGCGTTTCGTGCATATATCACCACATCTGGGCTGAAGCTCAATCCAAACGGAACACCAAATGACATTCTCTTTCATGTGGAGACGGTTCTGGCAGAATACGATAAGGTGAAAGAACTGGCGCCGATTCCATCACAGGAGGCACTGCGGCAGGAGTATGAACTGCGGTGCGCACAGCGCGCAGAGCTGGAAGACCAGATCCGTACTCACAAAGGGACATTGCAGGAGCTTGACGCAGCAGTTCAGCAGCTGAAGAACGATGTAGAGTCTTTACAGACGAACAGCGACAGGGAGAACGCAGCACTTTGCGTATTTCGTGCAGCAGAGCCCCTGTGTAAGCAGTTCTTATTCTACAACTCGAACCTGGACGCTGTGGAGTATTATCAAAAGCTCGATGCAGAGGCAAAACAACGTGCGTCACAGTTAAAACTGCTCCTTGGCCTGTCGGATCAACACAGTGTAACCCTCCAAGCGTCTCCAACACGCTCTCTGGAAGACATCCAGGCGGAAATGAGAGAACTGCACAACCGAAACAACGCTTTGACACAAGAACACAGGCATCTTCAAAATCAGATTGAACAGGGCGAAGCCCTTCAGGCGCAGCATGACCAGCTTCTTGCGTATCTTCACGCCACAGGTCAGAAGATTTATCAGATGGATCCGAAACGGACAACCTGCCCGCTGTGCGGCACGGACGGGATCACCCAAGAGTTCCTGCTGGCCCATTTGGCAAAGGTTTCTTCAGAGGACAGTCGGCAATTGCAGGCGCTCTATGACAAGGCGAACCAGTTTAAGGATGAGTGCGCCGTCATAGGATCTCGACTGAAGGAGCTTGGTCGGGAGCAGAATGTCGCGCAGGGATACAGGCAGGCGCTTCAGGCAATTCGCGTGTATTTTCCGCAGATCCAGACCTTCGCGGCGCTCCAGCGCGAAATTGAGGGGGCGCAAAATCGCGTGGCCGAGGCAGACAAGCAGCTTACGGATGTTGGGGCTTTTCTACACATGCAATTGCGGGAAAGCAAGCTGGATGCCGAAATCTCCGATATCTTGAGCAGCAGAGAAAGGCTGCAAAATCAACTCCAGACGGCAATAATTGCATTCCCAGCAGAAAGTTCCGATGAGGCTCTTGCAGCATGGCTCATCGCTGAACCGCTCCAAAGAAAGAAAACGCTGGACGAGCTGGCCGAAAAGCTTCGAGACGCGGAAGATGCACGGAAACAAAAATTCGAACAGTATGGCCGCCTCAATGATGACCTGAATCACCTTCAGAAGGAACTTGACCGCACGGAAAAAGATATGCGCCACCTGAAGCAGCTGCGGCTATTTTGGGATCATGTAAAGAGCATCACGGAGGATCTCAATTTGAGCGGGGATACTTTACAAGCCATCTGCTCAAACATTGCGGAACAGGCGCGCAATTTGATGGAGTACAGGGAATTTCAGACAACCAAGGGCCGCTATCAGAGCAACATAGAGCAGACAAAACAAATGCGTGAACGCTGCCGTCACCTGCAAAAAAGCCTAAAGGAGCTTGCCTCTCCGGAAACATATGCAACATGGTTCATCCAGAAGAATATCGACCAGATCAGCCAAATATTCCTGGCACTTCATTCGCCCCAGGAGTTTTCAGGTCTGGCTCAGTCAGACGATGGCGGATTGGTAGCGCTACGAAACGGCGAAAGCATCCCCGTTAGCCTTATGAGCACAGGGCAGCGCACGGCGCTGGTAATCTCCGTATTTTTCCAAATGAATCTGGCAACACCGTATGCTCCGAAGTTTCTACTTTTGGATGAGCCAGTGGCCAACATTGATGACTTAAATATCCTTGCGCTTATGGATTTTCTACGGGAGCTTGTGATTATCCATAAGCGGCAGATATTTTTTACTACGGCGAACCGCAATGTAGCCAGGCTGTTCCGCCGTAAATTTAGTTTTCTTCTTCAGGATTTTCAAGAACTCCGTTTTTTAAGAGCTAAAGAGCAACACCTCGAAATCACTCGGCACACCTATGACCAAAGCAGGTCATTGGAATCAACAGGATTGTAACGGAAGACCCTATTCCCCTTAAAAATGCGAAAGGTTAGAATGCGCTTATTTTGCTATGGCTCCTTTCCCTAACAAAGCCTATAGGGTAGCCTTTGCGAGACACCATTTGGGCCAAATTCAAAAAAAGCGATTTCGCCACATTGAGCCAAGATAGGTTGACAGGCCATCGAGATAGGTGGCCTGTCAATTTTATATATAAAGTTTATAGATTCAGAAAACCACAGTGATTTTTGTCACTGTGGTTTTCATTTTGTGAAAGGACAGGTTTCAATGAACATCATACAAAAAAGCGAATCCATCCGTGCTGGTCTGCGGAAAGGCTTTCAGGATGGCACATCCAAGATGGCTCAGCGCAGCTGCTATGGATACGACACCGGCCCGGACGGCGGGCTGGTCATTAATCCTGATGAAGCCGTTGTTGTCCGCTGGATCTTCGAGCGCTACCTCATCGGTGACAGCTTGGGCAAGATTGCCGCCGGGCTGGAGGAACAGGGTATCCTCTCTCCCACAGGCAAGCCCAAGTGGAACCGAGAGGCTCTCAATAAGCTGCTGTCTAACGAAAAGTATACAGGCAGGGTACTACTCCAGAAAACTATCAGCGCTGGCGGCTCCCAAGTCAAAAACGATGGCTTTATGGAGCGGTATCTTTATTCCGATTCCCATGCGGCCATTATTCCTGATGAAACGTTTAGGACAGTCCAGCAGGAAAAGATGGGGCGCACAATTCATCCAGGAAAAGAACATTTGCTACAGATACTATTTTAATTATCTGAAATTGTAATGCGCCTATCTTAAGCAAAAGATCTTTTTTCCAAAAAAGAGTGTTTCTCAGACGATATATTAGCATTAAAAACTGTCCTCTATGCTGGTGATGTTTCACGCACATTATGACATTTTTCTTAAATGGGTATGGTAATTCTCTGATGTTATGTTATAATGCAAATTGAGCCAATGATAATCTACAATTACCCTGCAATGGAAGATAACGTAACCAGCGAGTATAGTTTAGAGACAATCTATAATTGGGTATACCCGAAAAAGAAAGAAAAGGTGAGCAGTATGAAAATACTTATCCTCCATATTGGCGATTTGCATTTCAGATCTGCGGAGGACATCCGCAAGGAGTGTGTCTCGGAGATCGGTGCCGCATTGTCCTCTACTTCCATCGGTTCCGTTGATCGCATACTCCTGTTGGTCACCGGTGACATTGCTTTCTGTGGTATGCAGGAGCAGTACGCCGCATTCAAGAAGTTCAAGACAATGCTAATTCGCTCACTCGGCAAAAACGTGACCAGCACACACAAGTGGGTTGACATCTTTATGGTTCCGGGAAATCACGATATCGACTACTCCGGCATTGCCGGTCGGGATCATCTGTACTATGAGAATTTGTTAAGCAATCCCGTCATCGATGGCGACGAGATGTCCGCCCGAGCAGCCTATTTTGCGTATTCTCACACCTACCATTCAATTGACTCGGCCCGACCAATGATATGCCGTCGTGTCCATTATTTCGATGGCTTCAAAATCGAGGTCAATATGCTTAACAGCACATTCTTTTCGCTGAAGTCCAACAATGACCAGGGGCTACATTACTTCACAGATGATGTCATCTCCAAACTGCTGGCACCCACTGGTGCCGATATGGCAATTACCCTTATGCACCACTCGCACCAGTGGTTCAACGAGAACTGCAAAATTGATTTGGAAAAGGCACTCTTGGAGAAGAACACGCTGATTTTTTACGGTCATGAACACCATCTGGCAAACCAAACCATCACCTATAACGGCAAATCGCCCGCGAAAATCCTCTGCGGTGGTTGCCTGTGTGACAAAGGTAATTGGTCTGACAGCGAATTCTTTGCTTGTGTATATGATACTGATCGGTGTGAGCTGAATCACTACGGTTTCAAGTGGGATGACTCCGTCGGGATCTATCACAAAGCCCAAGTGGATCAGTGCACCCTGCCTCCTAAACGTTCCACAAATCTCCCTATTGATTATGACCAAAAGTATGTCTCTGGCGTAATGAAAGATTCATTTTTCCGAATTGCCGAAAGTATCGAGCCCTATTTCGTTTTCCCCGGGCTCACCAATACTGCTCCCACTACAGATACGGAGGGTGTCCCCGCCGACATTTTCACTCTTGACCAATTCTTTGAGAAGCTGGAGGATAAACATCGAATCGAGATTAGCGGTGGCGATTCCTCAGGCAAAAGCACTATACTTAAAATGATTTTCAAGCATTTTTTGACGCGGAAATACGTATTACTCTGCCGAGTAGATGATATCTCATCAAAAAACCGCAGACGAATCATTAAAACCCTGTTTGAAACCACCTATGGAGAATCCCCCCTCGAATACGAGAAATTTTTGCGGCTTGACAAATCCGAGAAGGTTATTCTAATTGATGATATTCACCTCATCCACCCGCAACACGTATCGGATTTTCTGACTGGAATTGAGGATGAGTTCGGATACATTATCTACACTACAAGCAACACCATTAAGCTGGATATTGAAGAAAGAATCAAGGCAGCGATAGCCCAAGACTCCTATACAAGCTACCGCGTATTACCGCTAAACCTGAAAAAGAGGCAAGAGCTGGTAGAGAAAATTATTCTTCTGAAGAGTCCCAAAATCTCGGATTATGACAGAGCAACCCTACTGAATAGTCTCGTTGGCATTCTTAAACTACAGCGCCGTTACATTCCTCTGACTCCCCAGGTTGTTATCTATTTTACCGACTACTACATATCCCACCAGCTCGATGCCGCCCAAGGCGATGCTGGCATCTTTGGGAAGGTTTTCGAGGCCTCGATTACAAACGCTATCGCGCCGTATGCATCCGGGTGTCTAACGGTAGATAAGGTGTTTGCCATCTTGAGCAAGATTGCGTTTTACATACACGAAAATAAGCGTTACCCTATCAGCCACGCTGAGATCGTCCAGGTGGTGAATCAGTATTGCGAGGATTACGGCACTGCAGTCTCCTCCCACGAATTTATTCGCATTATCCTGGATGCACATATTCTGCGTAGCTACGACGAAAGCGAACTCTACAAGTTCGGCAACAATAATTACCTGGCGTACTTCGTCGCAAGCGAAATATACAATAACAACGATGAGGATGCTGTGCGGAAGTGCCTGGAGTACGCCTGCTTCGGCATCAACTCCTCCATACTCATGTTTGTGACGTATTTGGCTGAGAGCAAACGATTTATTGATGCCTTTCTCCAGGCCCTGGACAAAGTGACGGAATCTTGGGCAGAATTCTCTTTCGACATGAAAGAAATCTCCCATTTGAACAACATGGTTCTGGATGGGAATGAACTGCTTCCCCCATCCGACGAGGACATTGCTTTGGATAGAGCAGCGGATGAGGAGAAGGATCGACTGGAGATCGAAAATGCTACGGTAGATATTATCAATATCTACGATTATAATGAGGACGATGTTGTCAAACTGGAGAACCAACTCAGCTGTGCCATCTCTCTGCTCACACTGGTATCCCGTTGCCTTCCGAATTTTGAGCACAAGCTAAGGCGTCAAGAAAAGGAGGCACTAATTCGCGCACTATACCAGATTCCAAACAAGATTTTTTACGCCTGGGCATCGGAAGTGGAAAAGTGCCAGGATATGCTACTTCGCCTAATCCGTGAAATCGAGACCGATGAGTTCACCCGAAGAAAATATACCGGCGACCAAGCAAAAACCATCCTTCAGAACAACTCGTTGTCACTCCTACTTGAACTGTACTACGTGGTGGCTAACAGTGCATATCGGGAAAATACATACGAGTATTTGATTGGCACGGCCTCGTCTCTGATTGATTTTGATGCAGAGACACATTCGTTGGAGCAGCTGGCAGTCCTCGATAAGGCAAAGAATTTTTCCGCTTTCATTACTCTTGCCCGAAAGTTGAAGGATTCAACAAGAAACTCGGCGGCGCAACTGGCTACCCTCCGTATGGCACATCATTTTCTGATAAAGGGAATCCAGAATCCTAAGCAGGCTGACAGGATTAAAAGTGAGTTTTTCCCAGGCGCTAAAAAGCCAGCGCTTGTATACCAAAGAAATATTTCTCAAAAAAAGAATAGCTGATTTACCCGTTTCGTGCAATTTTTAACCTCTGCCGTGTCATACTGGCAGAGGTTTTCTTTTTCGCGGGAGAATAAGCTCCCTCGCAGGAGGCAGAAATCTCAGTTACAAAAATACGGAAGGAGCAAACGAGCTCATGGACTGTATGCAGAAGCTTCAGTGCTACTTTGACATGGCAAAAATTGACTATTACGCTGGATCCATAAAAGGCCTACAGGAATTGATCCACCAATCCACTGGAAACCTCATCTCTCTGTGTATAATTGAGGAGTACTTGTTTTGTGCAGACGGAAAATCTATGCCTACGCTCCTGCAATGATGAGGAGGGGCGGGAGAATCTATCAATTCTATAAAGCTTTAGAAAGATAGAACATTACAGGCTGAGTTTTGTCAGCAGAAGGTTTCTGCTACTGGTGTAATATTCGGTTAAGCCGAAGTCTTATTGTCCTTCTAAAACAATACAAGTTCTCAACCCGTTGCACGCAATATTTTCCGAAAAAAGCGATTTTGCCACATTGCGCCAACCATAGAAACCTGTTTTTTGATTGATTCAAAAGGCAGGTTTCTTCCTTTTCCTATAAAAATCCTACGAAAATCCCTCTGAATTTAGTCCTTGACAGGGATTTTCACCGGAAACAGCCGCTTTAAACCCACATATACGTATCAATTCATTTTTAGTAAATACACATATTCGTGACTTTTGAAAGGAGATACCATCATGCCGCTTCCATATGGATTCATGTCAGCCCCAGATGGCCACATAGCTATCGACCAAGAAAAAGCCAATATTGTAAGAACTATCTATCAGCAGTATCTCTCTGGCATGAGCCTGAAAGGTATCGCTGATTTTCTTTTTGCCCAAGGTATCCCATCACCAAGGGGCAAAGCCCAATGGACACAAGCTGTGATCAGTGACCTGCTCTCCAACCAACACTACATCGGCCCCATCATTAACTTCGATGAATTTTTCATGGCACAGAGCGAGAAGGGTAAGCGCAGCAATATTGATGAAGATACTAATCAACGAAAGGCCACCCGATACAGCTCTCAGAGTGTACTGAGCGGCCTTTTGACTTGTGGGGAATGTGGGCGCAATTACCGACGCATCACACGCCCCTCTGGCGAAGTAGTATGGTGCTGTGCCAATCGAGTGGAGCACGGAAAACATTTTTGCAGGCATTCGCCATTTGTTCCAGAGCAGCAGATCAAAGATGCCATATGCGAAAATCTTGGCTTGGTTACCTTCGATGAGCAGGCAGTGAAAGAATATATCGACTTTATCACAATTCATCCAGATGGAACCTTGGAATTGGAAATTCAAGAGTTGGGACTATCTTTGTCATAACTTGTCTGATATAATAGCCCTATATGCAGGTATAGGGGGATCATTCATGACGGATCGAGAAGCTCAAATCGAAGCGCAGTGGACATACGAAATCTCCAAGGAAAAGGTTCTAAAGCGGCTTGTGAAAAAGGGAATCATGACTCAAGCTGAGGCTGACGATCTTTCTGAAAGAATGCTTGAACAGTTGGACACCGACAAGATTCCCGGCTTTCGGTTATCTCCGCTTGGTGAAAAGATGCGTACTAATGGTTCATGCCTTAACCCCTATGTTTCCCTAACAGAAATTGCCAAAGAAAAGAAAACCTCCAGTCCAAGCTACCTCATCCAAAGCTGGTTGCGGAGTAATACGACAGTTGAATATTTACGAATGTGGGAGAAAATCTACAATCCCAAGTTTCAAGACAATGCCTGCGATGAACTGATTCACGCAGTACATACTACCGGCACTACATTGACGCCTTCGCTGTGGATTCGTTCCACCCACGCCAAAGGGATAAAAACAAGCCGTGGCAAAGGGGGCGGGACGATTGCCCATCCAGAAATCGCAGAGATGTTCCGGGCTTGGCTTTTTCCAGAGTTTATGCTGAAACTGGTTCAATGGTATCAGGGCTTTTATCATGATAGACATAATGGCGAGGAGGTAGAACTATGAAAAGTTACAGTTATAAACCAACAGATGACAATGTGCTCCATTTATTAAAATCTAACTTAATCGGGCGAAAACAAGATATCATGCGGTTTTTGGCCCTTTTATCAAACATGGAGGGTGATTGTTACTCGATTGCTCTCAACGGGGAATGGGGTTCAGGCAAAACATTTTTTATTAAACAAGTCAAACTGCTACTGGATGCCAAAAACCCTTATTCGCAGATGCCTGATGACCTGCGTAAAGAAGTCATAAAGATAGTTGATTCGAATTTCTCTGTTCCAGAAAGCTGCACAACAATCTACTATGATGCATGGATAAATGACAATCACGATGATCCGATACTATCATTAGTTTATGCCACTATGGTTAGCAACCAAATCAAGTTTTCCCCTGAAAAGAACCGCTCCTTAAGTGATGCCGCTGCTGCACTTGCTTCTGTCATAAGTGGTCGCGATATCTCCGCGCTTCTCAGTCAGGCAAAAGGCACTGACACATTTGTAGCTTTAAGGAATGCAGATAACATACATAGGCTTGTGAGAGAATTTCTTGATCAATTGATTCAAGAACACGGAAATCGCTTAGTTTTCTTTATTGATGAACTTGATCGCTGCAAGCCGAATTACGCAATTCGGTTTTTAGAACGCATCAAACACTATTTAGATGATGATCGCATAACTTTCGTTTTTGCCGTTAGTCTATCTCAACTTCAATGGACCGTAAAGAGTTACTATGGTTCAGAGTTCAATTCGACTCGATATTTAGACAAGTTCTTTGATCTTCGGATATCGTTGCGAAGTATCGACCACGAATCTTTTTTCAGTCGTCAACTTGATATAGGACACAACTACATTTTCGAGACAGTGTGCATTGAGGCCGCAAAGTATTTCAATTTTTCTTTGCGCGAAGCAGAACGATATGGGCAGATGATGAAAATAGCTGGTAGTGCTATTCGAAAACACTCAGGAGGATTTTCTGAAGCAAACGCAAAAGTTTTTTCTTTGTGTTATGTTGTACCCATTGTACTTGCTCTTCAAATGTACGATATCGACTTGTATAATAGATTTATGGCAGGTTTAGATTCGGGTCCGATGATTGATATCCTATTATGCCCCAATATTGAGCTTCGAACGGATTTTCTCCTTTTCAGCCAAGAAACATACGATTCAGAAAGTCGCATTATAAACTGTGCAGGCAATGAAAGATCAGTTCCGTTGTCTGATAGATTGAAAGAAATTTACACAGTACTTTTCTCAAAAAATAATGGACATTACCATCGCGGAGTTACCATTGGAAGGATGACTTTTGAAAATTCAACACGCTGTTGCATTGAAGAAATTGCTTCGATGCTCTCTCCTCAGTCGGAGTATCAATTTGAATAGTACACTAAGTGTACTATTCAAATTGCTTTAAAACGGTGAATCACTTTTTGATACTTTAATGCAGGCTGATACGCATTGTTGAGGTGACTGATATGACGATTCAAGATATGAAAACCCATTTTTTCAATGTCTACAAAAACCGAAAAGCGGACTTGGCTTTGCCGCGCGGGGATCAGGAGCGACTTCTGGAGGATAAATACCCAGTAAAAGACCTTTTGACCGACGGGATGATCGATGCCCGTATGCGGTCCGTCCTTGATACCTTCGTGATCCGTTCATCGGATGAGGACTATTTTGATGCAACGCAGATTCGCCGCTTTTCGGATCAGCTCTATTTAGAACACGGACTATTTCAGGAAAATCCCATAGAGGCGCGGGATATCATCGAAGTTTTGCGCTATCACCTAAAAGCCGGGTATAGGTATTCGACAGAGATGACGGAAAAACTTTTTGACTGGGCCTTTGACTTGTACCTCTATGCCCCTAAATTCTACCACGGTCCCAATGGAACCGAACCTTTGGATCGACAACTCAGGGCGGCAAGACGCCTGCGGCAATATATCTCACGAGATTGGACTGTACAGCATGGGCGAATTTATATGGATCAGTCTATCATGGAAGAGCTACAGCAGGAATTGGAGCGTAAGATTGCCCAGATCGGTGGACTTGCCGTTTTGCTGTGGCTGTTTCAGAATGAATTCCTATCGTTCTACAATAAGCAGCTGGATCATTTTTTTATCGTTCGTCCCAAACGCAGTGGAAAAGATTACTTGACGCTTCCAAAAACCGCTGTTCCCATCAATTACCTGATTCAACTTGCACTAAAGTATGTCACACCTCGGATTGGCGCATATACGGTACCGGTCGCAGAAGTTGAAATCATCATAGAGATTGCCCGGGATATGATGACTGTCCTTCACCTATCCGATGCGGAGAGTATGTCGGATATCCTTGTTCCCGCTAAAGAGATGCCAGACTATATTTCGGACAACGCACAATATGACAGTATGTGCATTCCTTTCCAGTATGCCCCGGATTTCTGTGAATGGCTGGTAGAAAAATTCTACCTACCCTTTGCCCAAGAAGCGAAGCTGGTCAGTATCAAGCGAGCTTATCTGCCTGTGCTGCGCTGGTGTCTCAAACGGCCACCGCTGTCTTTTTTCAAAGCAGAAGATATTCAACATGAGACTGGGCTGGGTCCAAAACAGGTGCAGGATGTGCTGAATATCTGTGCACAGGCCGCTGAGGATGTTAATCGCGGTTTCCGATCGCTGGTCGATGACATGACTGCACGAAACTACCCTTTGATCCGTCTCCCTGACGACACGTACTTCCAGCTCGATTCCCACCTCTCTGGCTATGCCTTCTGTGAGTGTATTTATCGGCAGATCAAAAGCCGAGTCAGCAATTTTGATCGGAACTTAGGTATCCCATTGGAAGTTCTGATAAAAAATAAGCTGAAGGAGCGAAAGATTCCCTTTTCTTATGGACACTACGCCGATATGGAGGGCAAGGACAGAGACTGCGACTTGATCTTGGAGGGTACAGATAAAATCCTGTTCGTGGAGATAAAAAAGCGGCCACTTCCCGGGAAGTTTCAGCAAGGGGACAGCTTGGAAATCTTCAGCGCACTTGCGGATGGCATGGTTTATGGGCAAGTTCAGGCGCTGAGGCATCGGGTTATGCTGGAGCAAAACGGCACATTGACGCTGTATACTGATTCCACGCATGAGACCCCGTGCGCTTCGCTTTTCCTTAACGGGCGGCGCATATATACGATATCTGTATGCTTGCCAGAATACGCATTTTTTACAACAGCAGTTATTGCTCAGAAAGTCCTCTGCCTTTTGAATGGACATATTTCTGCAACCGATCCGGCTCAGGATCGCAAACTGGATAAGTTCAATAAACTCGCCGGTGAATTTTGTGCGATAGCTTCGAGCAGCAGAGATGATGTTGAATTGAGAGTGTTCCTGCATAATTCCGCATTCCGCTCTCTACATCAGATGTGGACTGTGCTGAAACTCTGCACTGATGGAGATGTGGATCGGTTTATCCAACTCTTGGTCTGTGACTGCACTGTTGCTACTTATAATTTGGACTTCTATCACAGCTTGCAGTGTGCGCTTGAATATAACTTCGATTGTAAGAAAGACAAAGCATTAAAGGCGTAGATTTCATTGCAACGCTACACTTTCCAGAAATAGTGATTTCGTAGTGGTAAGCCACGTCGGAGCGAAATCCGCTCCACTCCGTTTCAAGGCGGTCCCTTTTGGGGCCGCCTTAAAACTGCGTTCCGCTCCTTTGCTCCTCCTTTCCAACTCGAACCCGCTGCGCTGGGCTTCGAGTTGGCTTTTGGTGCATGATGATCGTCTGCATCTTTTTTATCAACACATGACAAACCCATATAATCCGAACCTGTTTCTGACAGGAGATGGGTTCGGATTATTGGTTTTTTGACCGAACTATGATGGACAAGGGCATAAAAAGATAATGGTCTGACGGTATGCCCGGTCGTCAGATTTTCCACTCAATTTGCAGCTTCTCGCTGGTGGCGCGAATGACGGTAA
>CAJUCA010000033.1 GCA_910585265.1 uncultured Oscillospiraceae bacterium
CGAAGCGGATCCACACGTCGCCGAACTGGCCGGAGCCGCCGGTCTGCTTCTTGTGGCGGCCCTGCTTGGAGACGGTCTTGCGGATCTTCTCCCGGTAGGCCACCCGGGGCTCGGACAGCTCCACCTCCACGTTGAAGCGGGCCTTCAGCTTGTTCACCAGCACGTCCATCTGGATATCGCCGGCGGTGGTCACCACCATCTGGTGGGTCTCCGCGTTGTTCACCACGGTGAAGGTGGGGTCCTCCTCGTTGAGGCGGCCCAGTCCGGCGGCGATCTTGTCCTCCTGGCCCCGGGTCTTGGGGGCGATGGCCCGGGAGAAGTTGGGCTCGGCGAAGGGGATGGGATCCAGCTTGATGAACTTACGCTGGTCGCACAGGGTGTCCCCGGTCCTGACCTTGTCCATCTTGCCGATGGCCCCGATGTCGCCGCACAGCAGCTGCTTGACTTCCTCGCTCTTTTTGCCCTTCATGACGTACAGGCGGCCCAGCTTCTCCATCTGCCCGGTGGTGGCGTTCACCAGGGTCATGTCGGAGGAGATGTCGCCGGACAGCACCTTGATGAAGGAGAACTTGCCGTACTGGTCGGCCACGGTCTTGAACACGAAGGCGGCGGGCACCGCGCCCTGGGAGGTGATGAACTCCTCCTTCTCGCCGTCCTTGTTCACGCCGGTGGCGGGCACGCCCTGGAGGGGGTCGGGCAGCAGGTCCACAATGAGGTCCAGCAGCATCAGGGTGCCCAGCCCGTTCAGGGCGGAGCCGCACACCACGGGCACCATGGAGCAGTCCTTCACGCCCGCCCGCAGGCCCTGCATGATCTCGGCGTAGGTGAAGGCCTCGCCGCCGAAGAACTTGTCCATGAACTCCTCGCTGGTCTCGGCCACGGACTCCATGAGCTGGTCGTAGATCTCGTTGATCACGTCCACCTTGTCGGCGGGGATGGGGATCTCCTTGCGCTTGTTCCCGGCAGGCTCAAAGGCCCGCTTGTGGAGCACGTCCACCACGCCGGTGACCCTCTTGTTCTCGTCCCAGATGGGCACCACCAGGGGGGCCACGCTCTTGCCGAAGGTCTCCCGCAGGGTGTCGAAGGCGGAGTTGAAGTCGATATTGTCCTCGTCCATCTTGGAGATGTAGACGATCCGGGGCAGCCTGCGCTCGTCCAGCAGCCGCCAGGCCCGCTCGGTGCCCACGGACAAGCCGCCCTTGGCGGCGCACACCAGCACCCCCGCGTCCGCCACGGACAGGCACTCGGCCACCTCCCCGGCGAAGTCGAAGTTGCCGGGGGCGTCCAGCACGTTGATCTTGCAGCCGTTATATTCCACAGGAGCCACGGCGGCGGAGATGGAGATCTGCCGCTTGGTCTCCTCGGGGTCGTAGTCGCAGACGGTGGAGCCGTCGGTGGTCCTGCCCATGCGGGCGATGGCACCGGTCATGTGCAGAAAACTCTCGACCAGGGTGGTTTTGCCGTTGCCGCCGTGGCCTAACAGACAGATATTTCGGATGCTGTGGGGAGAATAGCTCATAATGTTCCACTCCTTAACGATTTTCGGTTGGCTCACCGACCAGGGCCGAGACGCCGTTAAAAAACATTATACAATAAGCGCGGCGGTTTGGCAACGGCTATTTGAGGATTTTGACGAATTATTTTCCTGCTCCTGTCAGCTCAGATCCCGGCGGATGCCGGAGATCACCGTCTCGAAGTCCCCGGCGGTCTGGATTTTGCAGGCCCGGTCCTTCCAGTAGGAGGCGTAGGGCACCCCCTTCAGATACCAGGCCAGGTGCTTGCGCATTTCCAGGCAGGCGATCTTCTCCCCCTTGTGGGCCATGGCCAGCTGGAACTGGCGGGCGGCGGTGTCCATCCGGACGGACAGGGGGGGCGGGGGCGGGATCTCCCGCCCCTCCAGGGCGGCGGCGCACTGCTCCAGCAGCCAGGGGTTGCCGAAGGCCCCCCGGCCCACCATGGCCATGTCCGCCCCGGTGACCTTCAGGATGCGCACCGCGTCCTTGGCCTCAAACACGTCCCCGTTGGCGATGACCGGGATGGACACCGCCTCCTTCACCGCCCGGATGTAATCCCAGTTGGCGGTGCCCGAGTACATCTGGGTTTTGGTCCGCCCGTGGACCGCCACGGCGGACACCCCCGCGTCCTCCATGCGTTTGGCGAACTCCACGCAGTTGATGGAGCCCTTGTCCCAGCCCAGCCGGAACTTCACGGTGACGGGCCGCCCCTGGGCCCCCCGCACCACGGCGGCGGCGGCCCGGGCCGCCTTCTCCGGGTCCCGCATGAGGGCGGAGCCGTCCCCGGAGTTGGCCACCTTGGGCACCGGACAGCCCATGTTGATGTCGAGGATGTCCGCCCCCGACCGCTCCAGGGCCAGCGCGGCCCCCTTCTCCAGAAACGGCTCGTCACAGCCGAAGATCTGGACGGCGGCGGGGTGCTCCCCCTCCCCCAGCTTCAGCAGGGCGGGGGTCTTTTTGTCCCCGTAGCACAGGGCCTTCGCGCTCACCATCTCGGACACGGTGTAGCACCCGGACAGCTCCCGGCACACCTGCCGGAAGGCCAGATCGGTGACGCCTGCCATGGGGCCCAGGGCCAGGCGGGTATTCAGTTCTACGCTGCCAATTTTCATGGGATATTCTCCTGATTCGCAAATTCGCCCCTTATCATACCAAATTACGCCCCAAAAGGCAAGACAGCTTCCGACTGCCTTTTTCTCCCCGCCGTCCTATAATGGAATAGTTACCATAATATGGTACTTCTACTCACGATATTCCACGGAGGGATGCGGCATGACGGCAAACGAGGGGACGCGGCGGGAAAAGCGGGGGCGGGGGCTGTCCGTCCCCATGGCTATGCGGCTGTCGGACTGGGCGGTGCGGTTCCTGCTCTCGGCGGTGCTGGCGGGGGCGGAGCTGATGGGGGGCCACGCCCCCTTCGCCCTGGCACTGGTGGGGGTGTGCCGCCCGGGGGCGGAGGGCTTCGCCGCCCTGCTGGGGGCGGCGTTGGGCTACCTGTCCTTCCGGGGGCTGATCGCGGGGCTGCGGTACATCGCCGCCGCCATGATGGTGTACGCCGTGACCCTGGCCCTGGGGGAGTTTGAGCTGTACCGCCGGCCCTGGTTCATGCCGGGGGTGGCCGCGGTGATCAACGGGGTGGTGGGCTTCGTCTACCAGTCCGCCGCCGGGTGGGGCCGGGGGGACTGGGTGGGCTTCGCCACCGAGGTGGTGCTCACCGCCGGGTCGGTGTACCTGTTCCGGGAGGGCTTCGACGCCTGGGAGAAACGCCGCCCCGGCGGGGCCTTCTCCCTCACCCAGGGGGCGGGGCTGCTGGCCCTGGCCTCCGCGCTGATGATGGCCCTGGCCCGGGTGACGGTGGCGGGGGACTATTCCCTGGGCCGCGCGCTGTGCGTCGCCGTGGTGGCGGTGTGCGCCTGGAAGGGGGGCGTGGGCTTTGGGGCGGCGGCGGGGGTGGCGGCGGGCCTTGCCATGGGCTTCACCGCCGGACTGCCCGCCTGGTATACCTTAATGTACGCCCTCCCCGGCCTGTTCACCGGGATATTCGCCAAGCAGGGGCGGCTGATGTGCGCCGCGGCCTACGGCCTGTGCGGGGCGGCGGCCATCCTCTGGACGTGGGAGGGAGGCCCCGGCCCGGCCTTCGGCTGGGAGACGGCGGCGGGGCTGGCGGTGTTCATCGTCCTGCCGGACAAGCTGCTCCGCCGCCTGTCCGGGCTGGCCCGGCAGGAGGAGCCGGAGGGGGAGGACGCCCGGGCCAGGGAGCTGGCGGCCAAACGCCTGCGGCAGACCGCCGAGGCGTTCCGGGCGGTGTCCGGGGGACTGCGGCTGGCCTTCCAGCCCGTTCCCCCCAACGACGGGGACGCGGCCCGCATATTCGATCGCGCGGCGGACAAGGTGTGCGCCAAGTGCAAGCAGAAGGAGCGGTGCTGGCAGCGGGAGTACCAGGCCACCAAGTCCGCCCTGGCGGACGCCCTGCCCCCCATGCTGGATCGGGGGACGGGGGCCATGGAGGACTTCCCGCCCCACTTCTCCAGCCGGTGCCTGCGGTTCGACACCTTTTTGATGGCGGCCAACGGGGAGCTGTCCGCCCTGCTCAGCAGGAGGCGGTTCGACAGCCGGGTGCGGGAGAGCCGTGCGGCGGTGTGCGCCCAGTACGGCCACATGGCGGCGGTGCTGGACCGGACGGCGGCGGAGCTGGCCCAGGAGCCCGCCCTGGACGTGCGCCGCCAGCGGCTCGTCAAGCAGCGCATGGCGGCCCTGGGGCTGGAGGGGCGGTGCACCGTCTACTCCGACCCCTTCGGGCACCTCCAGATCGAGGTGGACGGCCCCGGGGCGGAGCAGCTGTGCCGGGAGGGGGAGATCGGGCGGCTGTCCGCCCTGGTGGGCTGCCCCCTCCGGGAGGTGGAGTGCGGCCGGGGCCACGCCCACCTGGGCCAGCGGGAGCCGCTGATGGCGGTGGCGGGGGTGGCCTCCTCCAACCGGGAGGGGCAGTCCGTCAGCGGGGACGCGGGGGTGTGGTTCAAGGACGGGTCGGGGAAGCTGAACTTCCTGCTGTGCGACGGCATGGGCAGCGGCCCCGCCGCCCGGGAGGACAGCGACACCGCCCTGCGCCTGCTGGAAAAATTCCTCCGGGCGGGGCTGGAGCCGGAGGAGGCCCTGGAGACGGTGGGGGAGGCCCTGGCCCTCCGGGGGGAGGAGGAGGGGGGCTTCACCACCGTGGACCTGCTCCAGATCGACCTGTTCAGCGGCAAGGCGGCGGTGTACAAGCTGGGGGCGGCCCCCACCTACCTGCGCCGGGGGGGCGCGGTGGAGCGGCTGGCGGGGGAGTCCCTGCCCGCCGGGGTGCCCGCCGGGCCGGGGAGCGCGCCGGACGCCTTCCAGCTGGCCCTGGACGCGGGGGACTGCGTGCTGCTGGTGAGCGACGGGGTGACCACCGGGCGGGACGACCGCTGGGTGCGGCAGCTGCTGGACGGCTTCGACGGCCTGTCCCCCCAGGAGCTGGCGGGCCGGGTGCTGAAGGAGAGCGCGGGCCGGACGGGGGGCGGCGACGACCGCACCGTCATCGCCATCAAGCTGGACGTGCGCGGGCGGCCCGCCCCGGCCCAGGCGTAGCCGGGGAAGCACTGATTCCATGCGCCCGCGGCGTTTCGCGGATCTTTTCCGCCACAACTTCGTTGGGATTTCTTGAAATAAATACAATTATTCCTGCGAAATCCCGCCTCATTGTGGCGGAAAATCTCTCGCGAATCGCTCTTGCCGATTGAATCAGTCCTTCCCTGGAGGAAGCAGTCCTTCCTTGACTTTGGGGGGAGGGCAGGGTAAAATGGGGGAAAAGGAGGCGATCCCCCATGGTTTGCTGCGTGACTTCCCTGGGCCTGTACGGGGTGGAGGGCTACCCCGTCACCGCCGAGTGCGCCCTGTCCGGCGGCCTGCCCGCCTTCGACGTGGTGGGCCTGCCCGACGCCGCCGTGAAGGAGGCCCGGGAGCGGGTGCGCTCCGCCGTGAAGTCCAGCGGGTTCGACTTCCCCGTGTCCCGGATCACCGTCAACCTGGCCCCCGCCGGACGCCGGAAGGCGGGGACGGTGTACGATCTGCCCATTTTAGTGGGCATCCTGGCGGCGGGGGGACAGCTTTCCCTGGCCCGGGAGCGGGACTCCGCCTTTGTGGGGGAGCTGTCCCTGGACGGGCGGCTGCGGCCCGTGTCCGGCATACTGCCCATGGCGTTGGCGGCGCGGCGGGCGGGGGTGGGGCGGCTGTTCGTCCCCGCCGACAACGCCCCGGAGGCCACGCTGGCCGACGGGCTGGCGGTGTTCCCGGTGCGGACGGTGGCGGAGCTGGCGGCCCACCTGTCCGGGGAGCGGCCCATCCAGCCCGCCCCGGCGTGGCAGGACGGACAGGCCCCCGTCCACGGCCCGGACTTCGCCGAGGTGAAGGGCCAGGAGCACACCAAGCGCGCGCTGGAGATCGCCGCCGCCGGGGGGCATCACGTGCTCATGTCCGGCTCCCCCGGCTCGGGCAAGTCCATGATGGCCAAACGCCTGCCGGGGATACTCCCCGATCTGACCCGGGCGGAGGCCCTGGCCTGCACCGAGATCTACTCCGTGGTGGGGCTGACCTCCCGGGAGCACCCCATGGTGCGCCGCCGCCCCTTCCGCGCCCCCCACCACACCATCTCCGCCGCCGGAATGACCGGGGGAGGCTCCACCCCCCGGCCGGGGGAGATCTCCCTGGCCCACAACGGGGTTTTGTTCCTGGACGAGCTGCCCGAGTTCCACTCCGACGTGCTGGAGGTGCTGCGCCAGCCGCTGGAGGACGGGCAGACCCAGATCTCCCGGGTGTCCGGTTCGGTGACCTACCCCAGCCGCTTTATGCTGGTGTGCGCCATGAACCCCTGCAAGTGCGGGTGGTACGGCCACCCCTCCGGGCGGTGCGCCTGCACGGAGCAGGCGGTGCGGCGGTACCTGTCCCGCCTGTCGGGGCCTATGCTGGACCGGATCGACATCTGCGTGGACGTGCCCGCTTTGGACTACGAGGAGCTGTCCGGGGCCTCCCCCCCGGCGGAGAGCTCGGAGGCCATCCGGGCGCGGGTGAACGCCGCCCGCCGGGTGCAGACGGAGCGGTACGGCCCGGACGGCCCCGCCTGCAACGCCCAGATGGGGCCGAAGGAGCTGCGGGCCTACTGCAAGCTGGACGAGCCCTGCCAGAAGCTCATCCGGGGGGCCTATGACCGGCTGGGGCTGACGGCCCGGGGGTACGACCGGATTCTGCGGGTGGCCCGGACCATCGCCGACCTGGATGGGGCGGAGGAGATCCAGGTGCAGCATCTGGCCGAAGCGTTGCAGTACCGCCCGCCGGAGCATTTGAGAGCGTAAAAAACCGCCCCCGGAGACGATCCGGGGGCGGCGTTCTATTTCACCAGCTCCTCCAGGGAGCGCACGTAGCGGCGGCATACCGCCCTCAGCTCCTCCTGCCGGTGGGCGTAGTAGCTGTCGTACACCCCCACCGTGTCCAGCCCCGCTTTGGCGGCGGTGGCGCAGTTGTCCGGGCTGTCGTCAAACAGGGTGCAGTCCGCCAGATCCGCCCCCAGGCGGCGGCCCAGCTCCACGAAGCAGGCCGGGTCCCGCTTCTCCAGGCCGATCTCCTCGGCGTAGACCACGGCGGTAAAATAGTCCGCCAGCCCGAACCGCTCCAGCGCGGCCCGGCACAGGGCGGGGCGGCAGGCGGTGAACACCGCCATGGGGATGCCCTCCTCCCGGCACTGGCGGAGAAAGTCCGCCGCCCCCGGCTTCAGGGGGGCCAGATCCCGGTAGTGGTGGAGGGCCAAAGCGTCCCACTCCGCCATGATGTCCTCCGGGGCGTCGGACAGGTGGTAATGGTCCCGGGTGAATTGGGCCGCGATGGGGTAGATGGAGCGGGACACCACGTCCGTGTATTCCGGGGTGGGCGACAGCCCCCGGCAGGCCAGGAACTCCCGATCCACCTCCAGCCACAGGTTGTTGGTGTCGGTGATGGTGCCGTCCAGATCAAATAAGTACACGGGATCAACTCCTTTGCTCCCAGCATACCAGATTTCCACAGGGGCCGCAAGGCATTTTTCGCCCCGCCGTTGACTTGTCCCGCCATAGAGAGATTCTGATGGATTCTCCCGCCGGAGGCGGGAGAATCCATCAATCAGACTGTCGATAAAGTGATTCTTGCAAAGAAAACCACATCAAAAATGTTTCAGATACAGCTGCTTTGCCAAATAAGGATTTTTGGACTTTAATGTTCTTCTTTCAAATCCATATCGAAGAAATTCAACTTATTTTTCGGTTATATATAATGTTTTTACGGCCGGATTTTCAGAATCTCTTTCGAAAACTGCAACTTTTTTCGCTCTGTTCAACTGCTGAAAGTGGACTTTTTCTACAGGCTGTCTGATGGATTCTCCCGCCGGAGGCGGGAGAATCCATCAATATAGCTTTCCCACATTGACTTGTCCCCCCGAACCGGATAAAATAGGGGGGAATTGCTTGGAAGGGGGCGGCGGTATGCGGAAGCTGGCGTGGTTTGCGGGGGGCTTTGGGGCCGCCTGCCTCTGGGCGTGCTATTTTCCGCCGGGGATTCGTCCGATGCTGATTGCCTTCCTGGCGGCGGGGCTGGGGCTGGCGGGGTGGCTGTCCACCCGGCCCCGGGCGGGGGAGCACCCCGTCCTCCTGCGCCGGGGGCGGGACAAGGGGCGGTATAAGCTGTACCAGCTCTCCCGGCGGGTGCTGGCCCTGGGGCTGGGGGCGGCGTCCGCCCTGCTGTGGGCGTCCGCCTATTCCGCCCTGCTCCGCGCCCCGGCGGAGGGGCTGGCGGGGGAGGAGGTTCCGGTGGCCGGGGAGGTAGCATCCTATCCCGCGGCGACCTCCATCGGCGGGTACTCCGTCACCCTGCGGCTGGGGGAGGGCCTGCTGGCCCCGGACGCGCTGGCCTTCGGGCCGGAGGACTGGGGCGGGCTGAAGCCCGGGGACAGGGTGGCGTTTACGGGCCGGGTCCAGCCCGCCGCCCGGGCCTTTGGGGATGAGACCACCTACTACACCGCCAAGGGGGTGTACCTCATCGCCTACTGCCGGGGAGAGGGGACGGTGACGCCCGCCCCCGCCGTGCCGCCCCGGTACTGGCCCGCCCTGTGCGCCCAGGCCCTGAAAAACGGGATTTACACCGCCTTTGACCAGACCGCCGCCCCCATTGCCGCCGCCGTGACGTTAGGGGACAAGTCCGGGCTGGACGAAACGCTGTACTCCGCCTTTAACCGGGCGGGGCTGATGCACGCGGCAGTGGTGTCCGGCCTGCACGTGTCGTTTTTGATGGGGCTGGCCCTGGGCCTGCTGGGCCGGAGCCGGAGGGTGGCCCTGGGGCTGCTCCCCCTGCTGGCGTTCTACGCTTTGATGGCCGGGGGCACGGCCTCCGCCCTCCGGGCGGTGATCATGCACAGCGCGCTGCTGTTCGCGCCCCTGGCCCGCCGGGAGGGGGACGGGCCGACGGCCCTGGCCTTCGCCCTGCTCCTGCTGCTGATCCAGAACCCCTTTGCCGCCGCCAGCGTGGGCCTGCAACTGTCCTTCGCGTCGGTGGCGGGGATTCTGCTGGCCTCCGAGCCGCTGTTCCGGTGGCTGTACCGCCCCCTCAAAGCCCGGAAGCCGGGGAAGGATCGGCCCGTCAGGGGAAGGCTGTGGGCGGCGGGGCGGTACGCTCTCACCAGCGCGTCCGTCTCCCTGGGGGCCATGCTGTTCACCGCGCCCCTCATCGCCCTGTACTTCGGGCAGATCCCGCTGCTGTCGCCCCTGTCGGGCATTCTGGCCCTGTGGGCGTTGAGCCTGCTGGTGCCCTGCGCCCTGGTGCTGGGGACGGCGGCGGTGTTCCTGCCGGGACCCGCCGCCTTGCTGGGGGCCCCGGCGGGGCTTTTGGCCCGCTATGCCCGGTGGATCGCCCTGGCCTTGGGCAGGTTCCCCTTCGCGTCGCTGAGCACGGACAGCGTGTACTGCCTGATCTGGCTGGGCGCGGCGTACCTGGCCCTGGCGGCGGCTTTTCTGGGAAGGGAGCGGCCCCGGAGGCCCCTGCTGGGGGCGGGGATGGCGGCCATCCTGCTGTGCGCCGCCATCGGGCTGGGGCGGCTGGAGGCGGACGGGGCGGATCTCACCGCCGCCGCCCTGGATGTGGGGCAGGGCTCGGCCACGGTCTTGCAGTCCGGGGGCCGGACGGCCCTGGTGGACTGCGGCGGCAGCGGAAGCCGGAGCGCGGGGGACATTGCCGCCGACCACTTTGCCGCCCAGGGGCGCGTCCGGCTGGACCTGCTGGTGCTCACCCATTTTGACAGCGACCACTGCAACGGGGTGGAGCAGCTCTTTTACCGCATGAGGGTGGACCGGGTGGCTGTCCCGGCGGGGGACGCCGACCCGGAGGCCGCCGCCCGGCTGATGGAACTGGCGGAGGCGGAGGGTGCCCAGGTGGTTTTGGTGGAGGGGACGGAACGCCTGTCCCTGGGGGAGGCGGAGCTCACCCTGTTCCCGCCCCTGGGCGGGGGCACGTCCAACGAGTCGGGGCTGTTTGTCCTGTGTACCGCGGGGGAGTTCGACGTGCTGATCACCGGGGACGCGGACGCCTTTGTGGAGAAGATGCTGGTGAAGTACCAGCCCATACCGGACATTGAGGTGCTGGCGGCGGGGCACCACGGCTCCAAGCACTCCAGCTGCGGGGAGTTTTTACAGGCCGTGGCTCCCGAGATCGCCCTGATCTCGGCGGGGGCCAACAACTCCTATGGACACCCGGCCCAGGAGACGCTGGAGCGGCTGGAGGAGCTGGGCGCGGAGATTCACCGCACCGACCGGGAGGGCACCGTCACCGTCCGGGTGAAGGACGGACGGGTGGGAATCCATTAAACGAGGAAATGGGGGAGGGCTATGCCGCCCAAGAAGAAAACGGTGGACAACACCGCCATGCGGGAGCTGAAGCAGGCCATCAAGGAGGGCGCGCCCAAGCGTCTGTACGTCTTTCACGGGGAGGAGGCCTTCCTCCGGGACGACTGCCTGGCCCGGCTGAAGGGGGCCATCCTGCCCCCGGGGCTGGAGGAGTTCAACCTCCACGCCGCCCAGGGGAAGGACTGCTCGGTGGACTGGATCGAGCAGGCGGTGGACTGCCTGCCCATGATGAGCGGGCGGACGCTGATCCTGGCGGCGGACTTCGACCTGTTCGGGCTGGGGGACAAGGCCAAGGAGCGGCTGGCGGAGATTTTGTCCACCCTGCCGGACTACTGCTGCCTGGTGTTTGTGTACGACCTGCTGGCCTACAAGCCCCCCGCCAGGGACAAGCTGGCCGCCCTGCTGAAGAAGGAGGGGGCGGCGGTGAACTTCCAGCGGCAGGAGCAGAAGACCCTGGCGGCGTGGATCTGCCGCCAGTTCGGGAAGGCGGGGAAGCAGCTGGACAGCGCGGACGCGGAGTACCTGATCTTCCTGGTGGGGGATCTGATGCACGACCTGTCCGCCGAGATCGGCAAGATCGCCGCCTATGCCCGGGGCCAGCGGGTGACCCGGGGGGACATGGACGCGGTGGCGGTGCCCAAGGTGGAGGCGGTGGTGTACCAGATGACGGACGCCATGGCCCGGAAGGACTTCGACAAGGCGGCGTCGGTGCTGGCGGACCTGCTCCACAGCCGGGAGGCCCCGGTGATGATCCTGTCGGTGATGGGGAAGTATTTCCGGCAGCTGTACACGGCGCGGCTGTTCCTGTCCGCCGGAAGGGGCCGGGAGGAGTTTATGGAGCTGTGGGGCATGAAAAGCGGCTATCAGGCGGACAAGCTGCTGGGGGCGGCCCGGGGGTTCTCCCTGCCCTGGTGCCGGTACGCCGTGGGGCGGTGCGCCGAGACGGATATCCTGCTGAAGAACTCCTACGGGCAGGAGGGGGCGGTGCTCACCGGGCTGCTGATGGAGCTGGCGTCGGGCCGGAGGGCGGCGGTATGACGGCCCCCCTGCCCATACGGGAGGCCATTGTGGTGGAGGGGCGGTACGACAAGGCGGCCCTGGCGGGGGTGGTGGACACCCTGATCCTGGACACCGCCGGGTTCGGGGTGTTCCGGGACGGGGAGAAGCTGGCTTTGCTGCGGCGGCTGGCGGAGAAGCGGGGCCTGATTGTGCTCACCGACCCGGACGGGGCGGGGTTTGTGATCCGGAACTACCTGAAGGGGGCCATCCCCAAGGGGCAGGTGAAGCACGCCTATGTGCCCGACGTGTACGGCAAGGAGCGGCGCAAGCGGGCCCCCGGTAAGGAGGGCAAGCTGGGGGTGGAGGGGATGTCCCCGGACGTGCTGCGGCGGGCGGTTTTGAACGCCGGGGCCACGGTGCTGGACGGGGACGCCCCGGAACGGGCGGCGGGGAACCTCACCCCGGCGGACCTGTTTGCCCTGGGCCTGTCCGGGACGGCGGACGCGGCAGAGCGGCGGAGGGAGCTACTGAAGCGGCTGGGCCTGCCGGAGCGGATGAGCGCGAAGGCCCTGCTGGCGGCGTTGAACGCGCTGTATACGCCGGAGGAGCTGGAGGAATTGTTCGGAAAATGAGAGCAGGAGCCAAAACGATACGTTTTGGCTCCTACTTTTATTCCAGATTGTTGAGGCCGTCGAACAGGTCGTTGAAGGACTTCATTCCGGCGCACCGCCCGAAGGACAGCTCCTTATCCTCCCCGAATTCCAGAAGGAAGCACTTGGTCAGCTCCTCCACCGTGACCTCCAGCGATTCGAAAAACTGCCGGTAGGCGAAGGATCGGGCCGGGGTGCCTTCCTCGAACTGGCTGACGATCAGGGATTCCGTCACCTGATCCAGGGGGTACAGCTTCAGGTGCATCAGCTCGTGGACGATGTCCTCCTCCAGATTTTCCTGCCTGGGGTTGGCGGCGTTGAGCAGCAAAACCGCCTTGCGGTCGGTGCAGTCGATTTTGAAGTCCCCGGTCTTGGGCCAGTGGGGGTCGTCCACCCACTCCAGCCGCACGTCCCAGCCGGGGGTGAGGCGCAGCTTGCCGCACCAGTACCGGAACCGCTCCTGGAGGTGCTCACGGCTGGGGGCGGTCATGCCTCGATCTCCATGACCTTGTCCACCCGGCGTTGGTGGCGGCCGCCCTCAAAGTCCGTGGTCAGGAACACGTCCAGAATCCGCTCCGCCAGGTTGCCGCCCGTCACCCCGGCCCCCATGGCCAGCACGTTGGCGTCGTTGTGGCGGCGGGTCATTTCGGCGGACAGCGGCTCGTGGCACAGGGCGCACCGCACCCCCCGCACCTTGTTGGCGGCGATGCTCATGCCGATGCCGGTGGTGCACAGCACCACGCCCCGCTCACAGGTCCCGTCCGCCACCAGTCTGGCGGCGGCAACGCCGAAATCGGGGTAGTCGCAGCTGTCCGTGCTGTGGGTGCCGCAGTCGGTGACCTGGTGGCCCTGGCTGGTGAGGTGGGCCTTGAGGCGTTCCTTCAGATCAAAGGCCCCGTGGTCGCAGGCGATGGAGAGTTTCATGGTGTCAAGTCCTTTCCGTTTACAGTTTGTGGAGGACGGGCTTTCGGCCCGCGAAGGTGGTGACGCAGTCAAAGCCCGCCGCCTGGAGCATTTGGAGGGCCTCGGGGATGCCCTTTGCCACGTCCTCGGGGCGGTGGGCGTCGGCCCCCACGGTGACGAGCTGGCCGCCGCACTCCTTGAACCAGCGCAGCAGGGGGGGCCAGCAGTCCAGATCGCGGCCCCGGCAGACGTTGACCTCCAGGGCGTGGTCGGTTTTGGCCACCTCGGTGAAGATCTGGCGCACCTGCTCCTCGTAGTCCGCCAAGGTGAGGGCGACGCCGTCCCGGTGGATGTAGCGGAGGGGGTAGACGATGTGGGCCAGGCTGTCGTAGCAGTCGGGGCACTGGGTCACCAGCGTCCAGGTGTGGGTTAGGGTGGACTCCACCGCTTTTCGGGCCAGGGCGGGGGTTTTGCCGTAGTCGGAGAAGTAGAGATCCCGGCAGCCCTCTTCGCCGATCCAGTTGTGGAGGGAGCCCAGGACGAAGTCCAGCTCATCCCCGCCCTGGGCGAGGATGGCCCGGGCGGCGGCGGGGTCGGCGGGGGCGGAGCCCAGCTCGATGCCGAGGCGGAGGGTGAGCTTGTCCCCAAGGGCGGATCGGACGGCGTGGAACTGGGCCCGGGCGGCGGGCCAGTCGAAGGAGGCGCAGGGGTTCCCGTCCAGATCCAGCAGGTCGCAGTGGTCGGTGACGCAGAATTCCTGGAGGCCGGCGGCAATGGCGGCCCGGGCGGTGTCAAGGAGTTCGGCTTCACTGTCGGGAGAAATTTTGGAGTGGCTGTGCAGATCGCAGAGATACATCGAAATCACCTCAAAAAGTGTTCTCAAAGCCGGATCACAGTCCGGCAGGGCGGGGGATCCGCGCCTACAGGGGCCAGCTGGGGAACCAGCGGAGGAAATAGGTAGCATACCAGTTGGGCACTAAAATCCCGATCAGCTCCGGGTAGAATATGGCGTACAGCAGCCCCGCGCAGCCCGTGAAGCCGTACACCGCCAGCCCGGCCCACTCCCGCTTCCGGTTCAGCATATCGTCCATCAGGTAGGCGATGGCGAAGCACAGGAACAGCACCGTGGGGAAGTAGTGGTAGGCGAACAGCACCCGGCCGATGGCCGTCCAGGGCACAAGCTGGGACAGGGTGGCGAGGACGATGAACAGGGCTTTGCCGCATTTGCGGCGCACCATCTGAACCGCCACGGCGAAAAAGGCCAGCAGCCCCGCCCAGGACACCAGGGGGTTGTTGAAGGAGGCGAATATGCCCCGCATTCCCTGGACGCTGAAATCCTGGTAGTAGAGGATGGGCCGGGCGTCCAGAATCCATTGGTACCAGTTGGATTGGTAGGGGTGGGGGGTGTGGACGCCCTGGTGGTAGGTGAGCATGAAATACTGGTTGCGGAGCATGAGGTCCACCGGGTTGCCGCTCTGGTCCGGGATGGCCTGGAAGAAGGCCCCGATCCGGTCGGCGACGCCGGGGGTTTTGCCCTCCCGGGCCAGGTTCTCCGTGACCCGGGCCATCTGCTCCGGGTACTGCTCCAGCCGCTCCGGCAGGCACTCCCAGAACCAGCCTGCCGACTGGCCCGCCAGCTCCAGGAAGCTGCCGCCGTTCCCCTTGGCGGCGGCGTAGGGGAAGTAGGAGGCGGTGTAGATCATCAGCGGGATCACCACGAAGAACACCACCGACAGCCCCACGGTGCCCCAGGCGTGGGCGGTGAAGGAGGGGACGCGGGGGGGCGTCCAGGCGGGCTGCTCCTCCCGGAACATGGCCTCCGTCACCTCCCGGCGCACCTCCGGGGGGACGGGCTGGGTCTGGGCCGCCAGCTCCGCCTCGTGCCAGTCCCCGGCCTTGAAGATCATCCCCAGCAGCCACAGCAGGGCCAGCCCCGCCCCGGCGTATACCACCGTCCACTTGGAGGCGCAGCCGACGCCCCAGAACAGGCCGCTCAAAAACAGGGGCAGGACGTAGTGCCGCAGCTTTTTCCCCGCCGGGACGGCCAGCCAGCGGTACATGAAGTAGTAGGACACCAGGATGAAGAACACGCCGTAGGTGTCGATGGTGGCGATGCGGGTCTGGACCAGGTGCATGAAGTCGAAGGTGAACAGGGCCGCGCCGCACAGGGCCACCGGGGTTTTGCCGAACAGGTTTTTCAGGAACACGTAGAGAATGGGCACCATCAGCACGCCGAACAGGGTGCCCATGAACCGCCAGCCGAAGGGCACCATGCCGAACATGGCGATGCCGATGGAGATGATGAGCTTGCCCAGGGGCGGGTGGGACACCTCGTAGGGATAGACGTTGTTCAGGTGCTCGTAGGCGGTGCGGGGGTGGTAGATCTCGTCGAAATAGGTGGAGTTCATGTAGGTGTATTGGTCCGACCACAGCTCGTACTCGTCAAACAGGGCGGCGGCACCGTCGTCCACATGATCCGGCTGGGGGAGGGCCTGCCCGCCGCTCCACAGGGCCAGCTCGGACAGCCACAGGCCCTCGTCCCGGGGCGCGCTGGACGCGGTGATGCGGAAGCGGGCGGCGGTGATGGGGCCCAGAGGCTCCGCGTCCAGATTGTCGTTATCCTTGGTGATCTCCAGGCCGTTCTGATCCACGTTGCGGTCCAGCTCCAGGATGTGCCACTTGAATAGGGAGTTGTAATACTGCTCCGGGCGCAGGCTGTGCCATTGGCCGTCCTCCTCCTCCCACTCCAGGGTGTAGTACCCGGTGCCCAGGGAGGTGTAGAGGGAGACGGTGTCCACGGTGACGGGCTGGTTGTAGGAGAACTCATAGCTGTCCCCCTGCTGGAACTTCACCATGGACTGGGGGGCGTTGAAGTCCCCCAGCTGGAAGAAGGCGGTGAGGGCGTACACCGCCGTCAGCAGCAGCAGGGGCAGCGCGTCCCCGCGCTCCATGGGGTGGCGTTTCAGGGTGAGGGTCAGGCGGCGGGGGGCGGACTTCTCCTCCGCCAGGGCGATCCACTCCAGGCTGCGGGGCCGGGGGCGCAGGCACCACCAGTAATAGGCGAAAAAGGCCGCGACAATCAGCAGGCCGAACAGCGGCCACACAAAGGCGGGGGACAGATTGGAGAAAAACCAGGACACGCCTTCGCGCACCCGATCCCAGGTGAGAGGCTCCGGGCCGGGGGAGGGCGAGGCGGTTAAGGACAGCAGTTTGATCATGGGAAACCTCCATTGGCGGGGGGACGCGCACCCCCGTACTTCGCATACGTTTCTATATCATACTACGATTGCGGGAGAAAAGGAAGCCCCTTTTTCCAGCCCTTGCACAGAGGGGGGCAACGGCGGGCGGCAAGCAATCCCGGGGGTGGTGTGCGAGTTCCGGGGGGCTTTTTAGCGGGGGGAACCATTCACATTTAATTTACAACTGGCCTATTGACAATTTGAGGGGGTGGTGGTAGAGTATCTTTAGCACTCAGGAAGCATGAGTGCTAAAGCCTTGGAAGGGGGGCCGCCTGTGGAGCTGACCGACCGAAAAAAGAAAATTTTGCGCTCCGTGGTGGAAAGCTACATCCAGACCGCGGAGCCGGTGGGTTCCAAGGCCCTGGCGGAGCTGGCGGGGCTGAAGGTGTCCTCCGCCACCATCCGCAACGATCTGGCGGATCTCACGGAGGAGGGCTATCTGGAGCAGCCCCACACCTCCGCCGGACGGATTCCCTCCCCGAAAGGCTACCGGCTGTACGTCAACGAGCTGATGGAGGAGCAGCGGCTCAGCCTGGAGGAGACCAAGCAGATCAACGAGGCCCTGCACCTCAAAATGCAGGAGCTGGACAAGGTGATCGGGCAGGCGGGGCGCATGGTGTCCCAGCTCACCAACTACCCGGCCTTCGCCTTGGCGGAGGGGGTGCGGCGGCTGACCATCCGCCGCTTCGACCTGATTTTGGTGGACTCCGCCTCCTTCATCGCCGTGGTGATGACGGACTCCAGCGTGGTGAAGAACAAGCTGTTCCGGCTCCCCGCCGACCTGTCCGAGCCTCAGCTCCAGCTGCTGACCACCCTGCTGAACACGGCCTTCGTGGGCAAGACCCTGGATCAGCTCACCCCGGAGCTGATGCGGGTGGCGGAGCACGCGGCGGGCAGCTCCTACGGGCTGATCTCGCTGGTGGTGTCCTTCGCCATGGAGGTGCTGGACGCCCTGGAGAACAGCCCCGTCTACACCGCCGGGGCCAGCCATCTCCTGGACCACCCCGAGTACCAGGACGTGGGCAAGGCCCAGAAGCTGATGAGCTACCTGACGGAGGATAAGTCCCTGGCCCAGGCGTTGGCCCTGCCCGCCCTGGAGGGGGACGACACCAAGATTCTCATCGGCCCGGAAAACGTGGCCGACGAGCTGAAGGACACCAGCGTGGTGCTGGCAAGCTATGACATCGGGGACGGGATGAAGGGGGTTATCGGCGTGGTAGGCCCCACCCGCATGGACTACGCCAAGGTGGCGGCAAAGCTGTCCTATGTGGCGGACGGCCTGTCCAAGCTGTTTGGACAGCCGGAGCTGCCCCCGGGCACGCCGGAAAAGGAGGAATAAAAGCCCATGGCTAAGAACAAGAAAACGGAAGCCCCCGTCCCGGAGGACGTGGAGGCCGAAACCGCCCAGGCTCCGGAGGAGGTCCCGGAGGGGGCGGACACCCCCGGCCCGGAGGAGGCCCCGGAGCAGGAGGCCCCCAAGGCCGAGGAGAAGCCCCGGAAGGACCAGGGCCAGCTGCTGGCGGAGGCGGCGGACAAGTACCTCCGGCTGGCGGCGGAGTACGACAACTACCGCAAGCGCACCGCCAAGGAGAAGGAGGCCGCCTGGGGCGAGGCCAAGGCCCAGACGGTGGCGGCGTTCCTCCCGGTGTTCGACAACCTGGAGCGGGCCATGAAGCAGGAGACCGCCGACGAGGCCTACAAGAAGGGCGTGGAAATGACCATGAAGGGGCTCCAGGACGCGCTGGCGGGGCTGGGGGTGGAGATGATCCCGGCCCTGGGCGAGACCTTCGACCCCAACCGCCACAACGCCGTCATGCACTGCGACGACCCGGAGGCCGGGGAGAACACCATTGTGGAGGTGTTCCAGCAGGGGTTTGCCTGCGGGGACAAGGTGATCCGGTTCTCCATGGTGAGGGTGGCGAACTGAGGGGGAAATTTCGGTTGTTCGTTTTTTGAGGAGGGAACAGAGCGTGATTTGTGAAAAGAAGCATCGGTATGCGAAGAAATATGAGTCGCTTCCCGACGCGCAGGACGATCGGAACGGAGGCCGGCACATTTGCGCGGGCTGCGCGTTTAAGGCCGGGAAACGGGATGGGAAAACCCGCAGGCACCCGAGGGAGAGCCTGGAGAGCCTGAACCTGCCGGAAAGCCAGGCGGGAACCGTCCGCCACAAGGACGCGTACGCGGCTTATCTGCGGGGATTCGCAAAGAGCAGGAAAAAACGCCTCGAATTATAAGCGGTTTTGTTATAAACTATATTTTCTTTCAAATTGTTAGGAGGACAATATCATGTCTAAGATTATCGGTATCGACCTGGGCACCACTAACAGCTGCGTGTCCGTCATGGAGGGCGGCGAGGCCGTCGTCATCCCCAACGCGGAGGGCAACCGCACCACCCCGTCCGTCGTCGCCTTCTCCAAGGACGGCGAGCGCATGGTGGGCCAGGTGGCCAAGCGTCAGGCCATCACCAACCCCGACCGCACCATCTCCTCCATCAAGCGGGAGATGGGCAGCGACTACCGGGTGCCCATCGACGGCAAGAGCTACACACCCCAGGAGATCTCCGCCATGATCCTCCAGAAGCTGAAGGCGGACGCGGAGGCCTACCTGGGCCAGACCGTCACCGAGGCGGTGATCACCGTCCCCGCCTACTTCACCGACGCCCAGCGGCAGGCCACGAAAGACGCGGGCAAGATCGCCGGCCTGGACGTGAAGCGCATCATCAACGAGCCCACCGCCGCCGCCCTGTCCTACGGCGTGGACAAGGAGTCCGACCAGAAGGTTATGGTGTACGACCTGGGCGGCGGCACCTTCGACGTGTCCGTGCTGGAGGTGGGCGACGGCGTCATTGAGGTGCTGGCCACCGCGGGCAACAACCGCCTGGGCGGCGACGACTTCGACAAGTGCGTCATGGACTGGATGGCCGCCGAGTTCAAGAAGGCGGAGGGCATCGACCTCACCGGGGACAAGGTGGCCATGCAGCGGCTGAAGGAGGCCGCCGAGAAGGCCAAGATCGAGCTGTCCGGCGTCACCAGCACCTCCATCAACCTGCCCTATATCACCGCCGACGCCTCCGGCCCCAAGCACCTGGACCTGACCCTGAGCCGGGCCAAGTTCGACCAGCTCACCGGGCACCTGGTGGAGGCCACCGCCGGGCCTGTCCGCCAGGCCATGAGCGACGCTGGCCTGTCCGGCAATGAGATTCAGAAGGTGCTCATGGTGGGCGGCTCCAGCCGGATCCCCGCCGTGCAGGACATGGTGAAGCGGCTCACCGGGAAAGAGGGCTTCAAGGGCATCAACCCCGACGAGTGCGTGGCCATGGGCGCGGCCCTCCAGGGCGGCGTGTTCACCGGGGACACCAAGGGCCTGCTGCTGCTGGACGTGACGCCCCTGTCCCTGGGCATCGAGACCATGGGCGGCGTCATGACCCGGCTCATCGACCGCAACACCACCATCCCCGCCAAGAAGTCCCAGACCTTCACCACCGCCGCCGACAACCAGACCAGCGTGGAGGTCCACGTGCTCCAGGGCGAGCGGGAGATGGCCCAGTATAACAAGACCCTGGGCAAGTTCCACCTGGACGGCATCGCCCCCGCCCGCCGCGGCGTGCCCCAGATCGAGGTGACCTTCGACATCGACGCCAACGGCATCGTCAACGTGTCCGCCAAGGACCTGGGCACCGGGACGGAGCAGCACATCACCATCACCTCCTCCACCAATATGTCCAAGGAGGACGTGGACAAGGCCGTCCGGGAGGCGGAGCAGTTCGCCGCCGAGGACGCCAAGCGCAAGGAGGAGGTGGACACCCGGAACGAGGCCGACCAGATGGTGTACCAGACCGAGAAGGTGCTGGAGGAGATGGGCGGCAAGCTGGACGGGGGCGACAAGGGAGCCATCGACAGCGCGCTGAACCGGGTGAAGGACGCCCTGAAGGGCACCGACACCCAGGCCATCAAGGACGCCACCGAGGAGCTGAAGAAGGCCTTCTACGCCGCCAGCGAGAAGCTGTACGGCCAGGCGGGCCAGGCCGGACCCGGCCCCGACATGGGCGGCGCGGGCTTCGGCGGCGGGGCCGCCCCGGGCGGCGGCGACGTGGTGGACGCCGACTTCGAGGTCGTGGACGACGACAACCAGAAATAATTCTGCGCCAATCGTAGGGGCCGATGTCCACATCGGCTCAATTCGGGAAAGCGGGGCGGTGAGGACACCGCCCCCTACGGGAAACAGCGGGGCCGCGTGCCCCGCCTTTCCCGCGTAACGAGGTGATTCCATATATGGCAGATCAGAAACGAGATTACTATGAGGTACTGGGCGTGGCGAAATCCGCGTCCGACGACGAGCTGAAAAAGGCCTACCGCAAGCTGGCCAAGCAGTACCACCCGGACGTGAACCCGGGCAACGCCGAGGCGGAGGCCAAGTTCAAGGAGATCAACGAGGCCTATGAGGTGCTGTCCGACAAGGACAAGCGGGCCAAGTACGACCAGTTTGGCCACGCCGGGGTGGATCCCAACTTCGGCGGGGGCGGCTTCGGCGGCTTTGACATGGGCGACATCGACCTGGGGGACATCTTCGGCTCCTTCTTCGGCGGGGGCTTCGGCGGCTCCCGGCGGGCCGACCCCAACGCCCCCCAGCGGGGCTCCTCCCTCCGGGCCAGCATCACCATCTCCTTCGCGGAGGCTATGGCGGGCTGCGCCAAGGAGCTGTCCCTCACCCGGCTGGAGAGCTGCGACACCTGCCGGGGCACCGGCTGCGCCCAGGGCACCACCGCCGAGGTGTGCCGCAAGTGCCGGGGCACGGGGAAGATCCGGGTGCAGCGGGGGATGGGCGGCTTCGCCTTCGCCACCGAGGCCCCCTGCCCCGACTGCCGGGGTGCCGGAAAGATCATCCACCAGCCCTGCCCCGACTGCCGGGGGGCGGGCCAGCTCCGCCGCCAGCGGAAGATCAAGGTGCGGGTGCCCGCGGGCATCGACCACGGCCAGACCATCTCCATGCGGGGCCAGGGCAACGGCGGCCTCAACGGCGGCCCCGCCGGGGACCTGCTGGTGGTGGTGGCGGTCACCCCGGACCCCCGGTTCGAGCGGGACGGCTCGGACCTGTACACCGTCCATACGGTGAGCTTCACCCAGGCGACGCTGGGGAGCGAGATCCAGATCGAGGGCATCGACGGGGCCATCAAGTACAGCCTTCCGGCGGGCACCCAGCCGGGGAGCCGGATCACCCTCCGGGGCAAGGGCGCGCCCAGCGTCAGCGGCCGGGGCCGGGGGGATCTGATTGTCACCATCCAGGTGCAGGTGCCCACCAATCTCACCGGGCAGCAGAAGGACGCCCTGCTGGCCTACGCCGAGGCCATGGGGGAGGGGGACTCCCACGCCCCCACGCCGGTGAAGGACTTCTTCAAGAAAAAGAAAAAATAAAAGCAGGCCCCCGGCTTCCGCCGGGGGCCTGCTTTTATTTTTTACTTCTTGGGCTGGTTGGGCTCCACGGTGTCGAACACGGACTTCGCGCTGGCGCACAGTCCGGCCAGGCCCTGGAGCTCGCTGGGGATGATGATCTTGGTGGCCCGGCCGTCGGCGGCCTTCTGGAAGGCCTCCAACGCCTTGATCTTGATGACGCCCTCGCTGGGGGCGGCGATGTTGATGAGCTTGATGGCGTCGGCGGTGGCCTGCTGCACCTTCAGGATGGCCTCGGCCTCCGCCTCGGCCTCCAGGATCTTGGCCTGCTTGGAGCCTTCGGCCTGGAGAATCGCGGCCTGCTTGGCGGCGTCGGCCCGGAGGATGGCGGACTGCTTCTCGCCCTCGGCCACCAGGATCTGGGACTGCTTCTGGCCCTCGGCCTGGAGGATGGCCTCCCGGCGTTCCCGCTCGGCCCGCATCTGCTTCTCCATGGACTCCTGGATGTCCCGGGGGGGCATGATGTTCTTCAGCTCCACCCGGTTCACCTTGATGCCCCAGGGGTCGGTGGCCTCGTCCAGGATGGAGCGCATCTGGGTGTTGATGTGGTCCCGGCTGGTGAGGGACTGGTCCAGCTCCAGATCGCCGATGATGTTCCGGAGGGTGGTGGCGGTGAGGTTCTCGATGGCGGACAGGGGATGCTCCACGCCGTAGGTATACAGCTTGGGGTCGGTGATCTGGAAGTAGATCACGGTGTCGATCTGCATGGTGACGTTATCCTTGGTGATCACGGGCTGGGGATCGAAGTCCACCACCTGCTCCTTGAGGGAGACGGTTTTGGCCACCCGCTCCAGGAAGGGGATCTTCAGGTGCAGGCCCACGCCCCACACGGCGTGGAACGCGCCCAGCCGCTCGATGACCACGGCCTTGGACTGCTGCACCACCTTGATGTTGGAGGCGAGGACGGCCAGGATCAGGATAACCAGGGCCAGGGGGATGGCGAAGGTGAGGATGCTCCCCAGGGTGGGGGCATTGCCGTACAGAGCCAGTGCTTTCATGTGTTTTTCCTCCTTAAATGCGTCTTATTTCCCGAACAAAAGATATCTCTTTTGAAAGAGGACGGCTGTGAACATAGTTCCGGTTACCAGGTCTCCGGCTTGGGGGCGGCCCCAGCGGGCACCCGCTCCACAAACACCTTGACCCCCTCGATGCGCAGCACCCGCACCATGGTGCCGTCTGGGATGGGCAGGCCGTCCTGGCTGCGGGCGGTCCAGGTGACGCCGTGGATGATCACCGCGCCCCTGCCCTGGATGTTGTCGATGGCCTCGGTGACCAGGGCCTCCTGGCCGATGGCCCGGTCGGCGTTGGTGCGCTCCACCCTGCTGTTCAGATGCTTTTTGGCCAGGGGCCGCACGGCGGCGAGGCACAGCAGGGTCACCGCCAGAAACAGGGTGATCTGGATCCACAGCGCCCCGCCCAGCAGGGCAGCGATGAGGGCGGCCAGCGCGCCGGCGGCAAACCAGATGGAGGTAAGCCCCACGGTGGCGGCCTCGCTGGCCGCAAAGATCAGCAGCAGCACCAGCCAGACCAGCTTCTGCATGGATTCCGCGTCAAACGGCATATTCGGCACTCCTTTCTCTCGTCCGTTCCAACGTTCCGCGATCGCGTGTTTTGTGCTTCCATGAAATTGTATCACAAAACGCCGCCAAGGAAAAGAAGTTTTTCGCGCCCCGGGCCAGATTATTGTTGCCAGGGCTTCCATTTTACATTATACTATGATTTGTAACGCTGTTCCCTTCCTTGTGACACCATCCTACACCCTCCATCCGGTGGAAGGTCAAGAGGTATTTTTAAAAAATTTTTTGGGGTGCGCCATGGATCAAACCTTACAGTTCGTCATACCCGCCCTTATGGGGGTGGAGTCCACCGTGGCCTGGGAGCTGAAAAAGCTGGGCCTGTCCAACGTGCGGGCGGAAAACGGCCGGGTGCTGTGCCAGGGAGGCCCGGCGGACATACCCCGGATGAACCTGAACCTGCGGTGCGGGGCCAGGGTGCTGCTGTCCCTGGGGACGTTCCGGGCCCAGACCTTCGAGGAGCTGTTCCAGGGGGTGCTGTCCGTGCCCTGGGAGGACTATATCCCCCGGGAGGGGCGGTTCCCGGTGAAGGGATATTCCATCAGCTCCACCCTCCATTCGGTGCCCGCCTGCCAGTCCATCGTGAAAAAGGCCCTGTGCACCCGGCTGGGGCGGGCGTATGGGCTGGAGACTCTGCCGGAGACGGGAACCTTATACCAGGTGCAGTTTTCCATTTTGAAGGATTCCGCCACTGTCCTGCTGGACACCTCCGGGGACAGCCTCTACAAGCGGGGCTACCGGGCGCGGAACATGGGCGCGCCCCTCCGGGAGACGCTGGCGGCGGCGTTGGTGCTGCTGTCCCGCTATAAGGGGCGGGAGCCGTTCTGCGACCCCTTCTGCGGCTCGGGCACCATCCCCATCGAGGCGGCGTTGATCGCCAAAAACCGCGCGCCGGGGCTGAACCGCTCCTTTGCCGCCCAGCGGTGGGGGTGGGTGCCCTCCCGCCTCTGGATGGAGGCGGCGGACGAGGCGGAGGCCCGCGAGTTCCACGGGGCATACGACATCTGGGGCGGGGACATCGACCCCGCCGCCGTGGAGCTGTCCCGGCACAACGCGGAGCTGGCCGGGGTGGGGGATGTGGTGCGGTTCGAGGCGGCGGACGCCGCCCGGTTCCGCCGGGAGGAGCCGAGGGGCCGGGTGGTGACCAACCCGCCCTACGGGGAGCGGCTGCTGGAAAAGCGGGAGGCGGAGGAGCTGTACCGGGCCTTCGGGCGGGCGGCCCGGGGCCTGCCCCCCGGCTGGGAGGTGGACGTGCTGTCCTCCCACACCGAGTTCGAGCGGGCCTTCGGGCGGCAGGCGGACAAAAAGCGGAAGCTCTACAACGGCATGATCAAGTGCGATCTGTTCCTGTACGGCAGGTAGAGGAGAAAAGAGAGAGGAAAAGGGGCGGGGGCCATGCGCCATATCTTCATCATCAACCCCATGGCGGGGAAGCGGGGGAGCACCAAAAAGCTGGAGGCGGACATACGGGCGTTGGACGTGCCCGCGGAGATCGTGCTGACCCAAGAGACGGGGGACGCCCGCCGGATCGCCCGGGCGGCGGCGGAGACCGGGGAGGACGTGCGCCTGTACGCCTGCGGCGGGGACGGCACGCTGAACGAGGCGGTGAACGGGGCGGCGGGCTGTCCCAACGCCGCTGTCACCAACGTGCCCATCGGCACCGGGAACGACTTTTTGAAGATTTTCGGCAGGGACTACCGGGCCGGGTTCTCCGACCTGAAGGCCCTGTCGGAGGGGCCCCAGGCGGCCATGGATCTCATCGACTGCAACGGGCACCTGGGGCTGGACATTGTGTGCACCGGGGTGGACGCCCGGATCGCCGTGGACAAGGACGGCTACAAGCTGCTGCCCCTGGTGAGCGGCATGGGGGCCTACATCTTCTCCCTGGTGGCCAACGTGCTGTTCAAGCCCATCGCCGTGCCCACGGTGGTGGACTGCGGCGACCTCCACTTTGAGGGGGAGACCACCATTGTGTGCGTGTGCAGCGGGCGGTATTACGGCGGCGGCTTCATGCCCGTGGGGGACAATATGCCCGACGACGGGGTGCTGGAGACGCTGGTGATCCCCAAGGTGAGCCGGGCCACCTTCTTCCGGCTGGTGGGCAAGTACGCCCAGGGGAAGTACCGGGACTACCCGGAGCTGATCCTCCACCGCCGGGGGGACGGGGCCACCGTCCGGGGGGAGCGGGAGCTGGTGGCGGTGGTGGACGGCGAGCCGGTGCGGGCGAAGGAGCTGGTGATCCGGCTGTCGGAGAAGAAGGTAAATTTCTTCTATCCGGCGGGGATGGCCTACGATCCACCGGGGTGAGGGCTTCGGAATCTGGCGAAATTAGCACTCTCGGCAGGCGATTGTGAACGAAGGGTGAATTTTTTGGGATCAACCCCTGTTTTTTTCAAAATAGGGGTTGATTTTTTTGGACGGAAAGGGTATTATCATACTCGTGGTTAGCACTCACGGAAAATGAGTGCTAACCCACCTGAATGGTTAATACGTAAACTATAGATTTAAGGAGGAACCAGCTATGAATCTCAAACCCCTGTCCGACCGCGTGATCCTCAAGGCCCTGGAGGCCGAGGAGAAGACCAAGGGCGGCATCATCCTCACCGGCGGAGCCAAGGAGAAGCCCGAGATGGCGGAGGTCGTCGCCGTAGGCCCCGGCGGCCCGGTGGACGGCAAGGAGGTCGTCATGACGGTGAAGCCCGGCGACAAGGTGCTCACCAGCAAGTATTCCGGCACCGAGGTCAAGGTGCACGGCGAGGAGTATACCATCGTCCGGCAGAACGATATCCTGGCCATCGTGGAGTAAAGCTGTGTAGGGGCGCACATTGTGCGCCCGCTATGCACCGCCCATGTTTCAAAAGGAACGGGCGCACAATGTGCGCCCCTACAACACATCATATTGGAGGTAATGCGATATGTCTAAGATCATCTGCTACGGCGAGGAGGCCCGCCACGCCCTGGAGCGGGGCGTGAACCAGCTGGCCGACACCGTGAAAATCACCATGGGCCCCAAGGGCCGCAACGTGGTGCTGGACAAGAAGTTCGGCACCCCCCTCATCACCAACGACGGCGTCACCATCGCCAAGGAGATCGAGCTGGCCGACCCCTTTGAGAACATGGGCGCGCAGATCGTCAAGGAGGTCTCCACCAAGACCAACGACGTGGCCGGCGACGGCACCACCACCGCCACCCTGCTGGCCCAGGCCATCATCCGGGAGGGCCTGAAGAACCTGGCCGCCGGGGCCAACCCCATGGTCATGAAGAAGGGCATCGCCAAGGCCACCGAGGCCGCCATCGAGGCCATCAAGAGCCACTCCAAGCCCGTGTCCGGCACCTCCGACATCGCCCGGGTGGGCGCGATCTCCTCCTCCGATGAGTTCATCGGCAACCTCATCGCCGAGGCCATGGAGAAGGTGTCCCACGACGGCGTGATCACCGTGGAGGAGTCCAAGACCGCCGAGACCTACAGCGAGGTCGTCGAGGGGATGCAGCTGGACCGGGGCTACATCACCCCCTATATGGTCACCGACACCGAGAAGATGGAGGCTGTGCTGGACGACGCCCTCATCCTGCTCACCGACAAGAAGATCTCCTCCATCCAGGACCTGCTGCCCCTGCTGGAGCAGGTGGTGCAGACCGGCAAGAAGCTGCTCATCGTGGCTGAGGACGTGGAGGGCGACGCCCTGTCCACCCTGCTGGTGAACAAGCTGCGGGGCACCCTGAACGTGTGCTGCATCAAGGCCCCCGGCTTCGGCGACCGCCGCAAGGAGATGCTGGAGGATATCGCCATCCTCACCGGCGGCACCGTGGTGTCCTCCGACCTGGGCATGGACATCAAGGAGACCACCATGGATATGCTGGGCACCGCCCGCCAGGTGAAGGTGCAGAAGGAGACCACCATCATCGTGGACGGGGCCGGCTCCGCCGAGGCCATTTCCGCCCGGGTGGGCCAGATCCGCAAGGCCATCGAGACCACCACCTCCGACTACGACAAGGAGAAGCTCCAGGAGCGGCTGGCCAAGCTGGCCGGCGGCGTGGCCATCATCCGGGTGGGTGCGGCCACCGAGGCCGAGATGAAGGAGAAGAAGCTGCGCATCGAGGACGCCCTGAACGCCACCCGTGCCGCCGTGGAGGAGGGCATCGTGGCTGGCGGCGGCGCGGCCTACGTCAACGCCATCCCAGCCGTGGAGGGCCTGCTGGCCTCCGCCGAGGGCGATGAAAAGACCGGCATCGCCATCATCGCCAAGGCCCTGGCGGAGCCCATGAAGCAGATCGCCGCCAACGCCGGAATCGACGGCTCCGTGGTGCTGGAGAAGGTCAAGACCTCCGGCAAGGAGGGCTACGGCTTCGACGCCTACAAGGAGGAGTACTGCGACATGATCTCCGCCGGCATCGTGGACCCCACCAAGGTGACCCGCTCCGCCCTGGAGAACGCCGCCTCCGTGGCCGCCGTCCTGCTCACCACCGAGTCCCTGGTGGCGGATAAGCCCGAGCCTCCCGCTCCGGCTCCCGCTCCCAGCCCCGACATGGGGATGTATTGATGGGACGGTTCTAAAATCGCCCCAAACAGCATAACAAACGCCCCGGACTTCGTGTCCGGGGCGTTTTCGTGTGATTAAAGGTAGAACCGCCAGGGGAAGTGGACGGCCTCCTCCGCGTAGTCGATGCCGATCCGCTTGCCCACCTGGATGTCCAGGGGGCCGCTGTCCTGGGGACAGGGGGGCAGGCCCGCGTCCTCCGGCCGGGCGCAGAGGAACAGCTCCTCCGAGCCGTAGGGCAGGCCGTTCAGCGTCCGGCCGATGTTCATCCCGGCGCACACCTTGCCGGGGCCGTTGAGGAAATTTCGTTTCTGATAGGCGGTCATGTCCCGGCACTTGCAATGGAACCGGTTTTCTGCTATGATGTCCTGGTTATACCTTGGGGACAGGCCCCGTATGAGGACGGCGGCGGGCTCGCCCTCCGGCTCGGTGACGAAGTTCAGGCAGCAGTACATCCCGTAGATCAGGTAGACATAGGCCGTCCCCGGCGGGGCGTAGAGGGTGCGGGTGCGGGCGGTTTTCCGTCCGCCGTAGGCGTGGCAGGCCTTGTCCGTCCGGCCCACGTAGGCCTCCGTCTCCGTGATCCGGGCGCAGAGGGTGACCCCGCCGTACCGCCGGACCAGGTATTTGCCCACCAGATCCCGGGCGGCCTCCACCGTGTCCCGGCTGAAAAATTCCTGGGGCAGCATGGGCCTCCCCTCCTTTCTTCTGACTATTTTAACCCGGAGTTGAGCTTGTGATGAATGAAACCATGATGAAAAAGCTGGCCAAGCCCATGATCGTGTGCGCCACCCTGATCTGGGGCTCCACCTTCTTTATTTTGAAGGACGCCCTGGACGACGTGGATCTCATGTTCCTGATGGCCTTCCGCTTCGGCTTCGCGGCGGTGCTGCTGGGGCTGGTGTTCTGGAAGCGGTGGAAAACCATAGACCGCTCCTACTGGTGGCGGGGGGGACTGCTGGGCCTGTTCATGTTTCTGGCCTACTCGGTGCAGAACTACGGCCTCATGGACACCACGCCGGGGAAGAACGCCTTCTTCACCGCCGTCTACTGCGTCATCGTCCCCTTCCTCTACTGGGGGGTGGACAGGCTGCGGCCCAGCCGCTTCAACGTGCTGGCGGCCCTGCTGTGCATCGGGGGGATCGGGCTGGTGTCCTGGGACGGGGGCATCGCCCTCACCCGGGGGGATGTGCTGACCCTGTGCGGCGGGTTCATCTACGCCTGCCACATCGTGGCGGTGGCGAAATTCTCCCAGGGGCGGGACGCGGTGCTGCTGAGCATCCTCCAGTTCGGCTCCGCCGCCCTGTGCTTCGCCGTGGGGACGGCCTTTACCCAGGGCGTGCCCGCCGGGGGGCTGTCCCCCAACGCGTGGCTGGTGCTGCTCTACCTGGCGGTGTTCGGCACCACCATCGGGCAGCTGTTCCAGAACGTGGGGCAGAAGTACACCGACCCATCCTCCGCCGCCCTGCTGCTGGCGTTGGAGGCCCCCTTCGGGGTGATGTTCTCCGTGGCCTTCGGGGCGGAGACGCCGGGGGGGCTGATGTACCTGGGCTTCGGGCTGATCTTCCTGGCGGTGGTGTGCTCGGAGACGCAGTTTCAGTTTCTGCGGCGGGGGGCCGGGAAGGCGGGGGAGTAGTGCGTTGGAGGGAAGGCCCCCTCATCCGCCCCCTGCGGGGGCACCTTCCCCCCACAGGGGGGAAGGCTTGGTGCGCCGGCAGGCCCTTTACCTTCCCCCTTCAAGGGGGAAGGTGTCACGGCAAAGCCGTGACGGATGCGGGGGCGTTCAGGGACGCGCCCGCTCAATACGCTGCTCCAGCCAGTCCAGCACGTCGGCGTACACCTCGCCCTTGTTGATCTCGTTGAGCATCTCATGCCGCCCGCCGGGGTAGAGCTTCATGGTGAGGTCGCGGGTGCCGTGGGCCTGGAAGAAGCCGTACACCGTCCTGACTCCCGCCCCGTTGGCCCCCACCGGGTCCTGATCCCCGGAGAACAGGTACACCGGGGTGCGGGGATCCATGTTGGCAAGCCCCTCCTCGCCGGAGATGTACTGAAGGCCCTCCATCATGTCCCGGAACATTCCGGCGGTGGGCTTGAAGGTGCAGAAGGGGTCCTTCAGATAGGCGTCCACCACCGCCTCGTCCCGGCAGATCCAGTCCGCGGTGGTGCGGTTGGGCTTGAACTGCTTGTTGTAGGCCCCCAGGGACAGCCTGTCGATGAGGCCGCTCACCGCCTCCGGCCCCCGGAGGGCGCAGACGGCGGAGGCCGCCGTCTTGCCCGCCGCCACCAGGGCGGGGGGCTCCTGCCCGGTGCCGGACAGGATGCAGCCGTCCACGGTGCCGGGGTATTTGCACAGGTAGGTCCGGGCCAGGAAGGAGCCCATGGAGTGGCCCAGCAGGAAATAGGGCGCGCCGGGGAACCGCTCCCCCATGAGGACGCGGAGCTGCCGCACGTCGGCGGTCACCAGGGTCCAGCCGTCCTTTTTGCCGAAATAGCCGTATTTGCCGTCGTCCACCGTTTTGCCGTGGCCCAGGTGGTCCTCCCCGCAGACGGCGAAGCCGTGGTCCGCCAGATACCGGGCGAAGTGGCCGTACCGTCCGGCGTACTCCGCCACGCCGTGGACGATCTGCACCACCGCCCGGGGCCGGCCCTCCGGAAGCCAGAGGCTGGCGTGAATCCGGTGCACGCCATCCTTGGAGGGGTAGAAAAATTCCTGAAAGTCTGCCATAACAAATCACTCCATCGCGGTTAGTTTGTGGTATACTCCAGTTTAATGGATCCCGGTCTATTTGTCAATTTACAAAACAACAGCCGTGCGTAGCACAAGGAGAACCGCCATGAAAAAATACCTGTCCCGCCTGCTGGCCGCCGCGCTGGCCCTGGTCCTGCTGGTCGTCCCCGCCTCCGCCCTCACGGTGGACCAGGCGTTGGAGCTGCTGGAGGAGCTGTATTACTACGAGATACCGGACGAGGCCTATCAGGCCGAGACGCTGGACGAGCTGATGTCCCTCCTGGAGGATCCCTACACCCAGTACATGACCGCCGAGGAGTACCAGGCGTTTTTGAAGCTGCTGGAGGGGGACTCCAACGTCATCGGCATCGGCGTGTCCTGCCGGTACACGCCGGAGGGCATCCTGATCCTCAGCACCATCTCCGGCGGAAGCGCGCGGGAGGCGGGCCTCCAGGCCGGGGATCTCATCGTGGAGATCGACGGCCAGTCCTGCGTGCCCGCCAATGAGGAGAACGCCGGCCGCCTCACCGGGCCGGAGGGTACTCAGGTGTCCGTCACCGTCCTGCGGGACGGGGAGCGGAAGGGGTACACCCTCACCCGCCGCCCGGTGGTGGAGCCCAACGTGGAGCTGTCCATTGAGGGCCGGGTGGGCCTCCTCGACTGCAACAGCTTCGGGAAGGACACCGGAAAGGAGTTCGCCAAGCTGGTGAAGGACAACGACGGCAGGGTGGACGTGTGGGTGGTGGACCTCCGGGGGAACGGCGGAGGGTACACCAACGCGGCGGTGGATATGCTGGGCGCGCTCATGGGCCCCGGCTACCACCTGTACTTTGAGACCGCCGCCGGGGGCGTGGAGGCGGTGCCCGCCTACGACCGGCAGGCCACCGACAAGCCGGTGATCGTCCTCACCGACGGCGGCAGCGCGTCCGCCTCCGAGCTGACCTCGGGCAGCCTCCGGGACTCCGGACGGGGCGTGCTGGTGGGCGGGCGCACCTACGGCAAGGGCGTGGCCCAGATCATGCTGGACGAGGAGGCCCTGGCCCCCCTGCCCGAATATGACGGCTATTTTGAGGGGGACGGCCTGAAGATCACCGTCTACCGCTTCTACAGCGGGGGGCTGAACAGCCCGGACAAGATCGGCGTGATCCCCACCCTGCTGGTGGACGACAAGGACACGGCGGCGGTGGCCCTGGCCCTGTGCGGCAGCCAGGAGGACGCGAAGCTGTGCGTCATGCCGGGGGCCGTCCCCTACTACGTGGACCCCGGCACGGACGGGGACACCCTGTCCGCCCTGCTGTCCGCCCTGCCGCCCCAGGCCCTGGTGTTCTACGCCGATGGCGGGGACTTCCAGCAGGTGTCCGCGGCGGAGGCCGCCCAAAGGCTGGGGGTGGCCTATGAGAGCCGCTGGTTCACCGACCTGGGGGACAGCCGCTACGCCGACGCCGTCAACGCCATGGGCACCTACGGCCTGCTCCGGGGGGACGGCAAGGGGCACTTTACGCCCAAGAGCGGCCTGACCCGGGCGGAGCTGTGCTCCATGCTGGCCAGCGTGCTGAACGTGGCCTACCGGGGGGAGAGCCGGTTTACAGATGTAGACCAGAACGCCTGGTACGGACCCTCCGTCAACGCCATGGCCTACCTGGGCATTGTGGACGGCGTGGGCGGCGGGAAGTTCAACCCCGGCGGCACCCTCACCCAGGAGGAGTTCCACACCATCCTGGGCCGGACGGCCCGGTTCTTCAACGTGAAGCTGGACGCCTACGCCCAATGGGTGGAGCAGGAGGGCCGCCTGACCCTGGGCCAAAGCTCCGCCCTCAGCGGCTACTCGGCGTGGGCCAGGAACAGCATGGCGGTGCTGGCCTGGGGGCTGGAGGACGCCCTGGACGGCACGGGGGATCTGCTGTTCGCGTCCCTGAAGGAGCTGTCCCCCAAGGCCCCCATCCTCCGGGAGGAGGCTGCGGCGGGTATGTACGCGGTGCTGTCCGGCCTGGAAATTCTGCCCTGAATTCTTGAACGGCCAAGACCGGAGATCGGCCTTGGCTGTTTCAGAACCTGCGTTCACAACCCCGCCCACCCGGCATCTTCGGCTGTGAATACGGGTGCTCATTTCACCGGAAGGAGAGGTTCCCCATGGATCTGCTGCTCCATATCTGCTGCGCCCCCTGCTCCGTGGCCTGCGTCAAAACGCTGCGGGAGGAGGGGACGGAGCCTGTGGGGTTCTGGTATAACCCCAACATCCACCCCTTTTTGGAGTACAAGGCCCGCCGGGACACCCTGCGGCAGTACGCCCGGGACATCGGCCTGGAGCTGCGGGAGGAGGATTTCTACGGCCTGCGGCAGTTCACGGCGGCGGTGGCGGCGGACTGCGACCACCGCTGCGGCTACTGCTACGCCTGCCGGATGGAGCGGACGGCCCAGTATGCCGCCCAGCACGGCTTCGCCCGGTTTTCCACCACCCTGCTGGTGTCCCCCTACCAGAACCGGGAGCTGATCCGCGCCGCCGGGGAGCGGATGGGGGAGAGGTACGGGGTGGAGTTCGCGGCCTATGACTTCCGGCCCCGGTTCCAGGAGGGGCAGGAGGAGGCGCGGGCGGCGGGGCTCTACCTGCAAAAATACTGCGGGTGCGTTTACAGTGAGGAGGAGCGGTTTTCCAACCGCCGGAAGAAGGAGCTGCACAAGCTTCACAAGGCAGAGGGGAGGGCTTCCCAGTGCTGAAGGAGGGGGCGGTTTACCCCGCCGCCATCGAGGGCTACGCCAGCGGCGGCGAGGGGGTGGCCCGGATCGAGGGGATGGCGGTGTTTGTGAAGGGGGCCCTCCGGGGCGAGCGGGTGGAGGTGTTCATTGAGCACATCGGCCACAACGCCGCCTGGGGGCGTGTCGGGAGGCTGGCGGAGCCGTCCCCGGCCCGGGTGGAGCCGGACTGCCCCTATTACGGCACGTGCGGCGGGTGCCAGCTCCGGCACATGGACTACGCCGAGGAGCTGGAGGCCAAGCGGCGGCGGGTGGAGGACGCCCTGCGGCGGATCGGCGGGGCGGAGGTGGCGGTCCCCGTGATCCACGGGGCGGAGCGCGTCGGGCGATACCGGAACAAGGTGCAGTTTCCGGTGTCGGACGGGGCCATCGGCTACTATCAGGGCCGCACCCATCAGGTGGTGGACATCCATGACTGCCTGCTCCAGCCGGAGGCGGACACCCGGCTCCGGGCCGCCTTCCAGGGCTGGATGGAGCGGTTTTACGTACCCGCCTACCGGGAGGGGACGGGGAAGGGGCTGATCCGGCACCTGTTCCTGCGCACCAGCTCTCGGGGGGAGTCGCTGTGCTGCGTGGTGGCCAACGGCAAGACCCTGCCCCGGGAGGGGGAGCTGGTGGAGGCCCTGCGGGAGGCGGAGCCTGGGCTGGCGGGGGTGGTGCTGTCGGTGAACACCCGGAAAACCAACGTGATTTTGGGGCGGGAGTTCCGCACCCTCTGGGGCCGGGACTGGCTGGAGGAGACGCTGTGCGGCCACGTGTTCCGGCTGTCGGTGCCCTCCTTCTTCCAGGTGAACCGGGCGCAGACGGAGGTGCTGTACGGCAGGGCGTTGGACTTCGCCGCCCTCACCGGGCGGGAGACGGTGGTGGAGCTGTACTGCGGCATCGGCACCATCTCCCTGACCCTGGCGGAGAGGGCGGGGCGGGTGATCGGGGTGGAGGCGGTGCCCCAGGCGGTGGCGGACGCCCGGGAGAACGCCCGCCGGAACGGGCTGGCGGACAGGACGGAATTTTACTGCGGGGACGCCGGGGAGCTGGCGGCCCGGCTGGAGCGGGAGGGCGCGCACCCGGACGTAGTGGTGGTGGACCCGCCCCGGAAGGGGCTGCCGGCGGAGGTGGTGGAGGCCATCGCCGGGATGGGGCCGGACCGGGTGGTGTATGTGTCCTGCGACCCGGCGACGCTGGCGAGAGACGTGGGGCGGTTCGGCGGGCTGGGGTACGGGGTTGTCCGGGCGGAGGCGGTGGATCTGTTCCCGCGGACGGCCCATGTGGAGACGGT